>JALZEZ010000559.1 GCA_030861775.1 Actinomycetota bacterium | reverse complement strand
CCCCCGACCCGTTCGACCGGATCCTGCCCGAGATCCGCGACACCGTGCTCTCGCAGCCCGACCACCAGGCCTGGGCGGTGCTCGACCGGGCCCGCACCGAGCGCCTGCTCGGCTCGCCGCCGGGGGCGCTCGACACGATGAGCCGCTACTACGCCTGGCGCCTGGCGACGGTGTTCGGTGCGATGGAGCCGGCGCGCCGGGCCTAGGCCAGCACGCGGTGGAACGACCTCTCGAGCCGCGGGTGGACGTCCTCCCCCGGCACCGCTCGCTCCAGGGTCAGCTCGGCGTGGCGGTCCTCCCACTCGATCGTCGCGATCTGGTTGTCGAAGGCCGGGCCCTCGCAGAGACGCCAGCCGATCGACGGGTCGCGGACCCCGGCGCCGCGCGCCAGCGCCCGGCCGATCGCGCCCGCCGTGCGCGTGCACGAGAAGCGCACCGCCGCGCGCTCGCGTGAGCTGAGCGGGTTGCGGAAGGGCGAGCAGGTGGCCTGGTAGACCGCGCTCTGCGCGCCGGTCCCGTTCGGAAAGCCGACCTCCGCCAGGTAGGCGTAGTGCACGTCGCCGGAGAGCATCGTGACCGTGCCCGGCGGGTCGCCGCGCTCGCCGCTCGCCACCGCGCGCAGGAGCCCCTCCACCCGCTCGAACGACGAGCCGAACGCCGCCCAGTGCTCGAGGTCGATCCCCTGCCGGATCCGCTCGCCCACGCGGGAGAAGGCCCCGCCCCAGGCGCCCTCGGCCGTGGCCTCGTTCCAGGCCTCGAGGTCGTGCACCGGGCGCGGCAGCAGGAACGGCAGCGAGCTGGCCACGAACAGGTGGTCGAAGCCGCCGGTGGCGTGCTCCTCGATGTAGTCCCACTCCTCGTCGTCCACCATCTGGCGCTTGCCGTCGAGCACGCGCCCGGCGCGCGAGTCCACGACCACCACGCGCGCGCCCGCCACGTCGCGGCAGAAGGTCCAGCGGCTGCCGGCCGTGTGGCGGTCGGCGCGCAGGGCGAACTCGTGCAGGTGGTCGCCGAGGTCGGGCACGCGCCGCGCGCGCTGGAGCAGCTCGTCCCCGTCGTGCTCGCGCGGCGAGAGGTTGCCGAGGTGCTGGTAGAGCCAGTAGGACATGAACGCCCCGGCGATGCGCTCCTCCCACCACGGCTTCGCCCGCATCGTCTCCACCCACTCGCGCGACGTGTTCCAGTCGTCGTGCACGTCGTGGTCGTCGAAGACCATCGCGGTCGAGACCGTCGAGAAGAGCCAGCGGATCACCGGCTCGGCCCACGACTCGTGGTAGAGCCGCACGTACTCCTCGAAGTCGGCCACCTCCTCGCCGGCGCCAACCGAGGTGTCGCGCCGGTTGCGGATGAACTCCTTCACGTGCGGGGAGACCTCGTCGGCGTAGACCTGGTCGCCGATCATCAGCAGCAGGTGCGGCCACTCCTCCTCGGGCTGCTCGCGCATGCGCAGCGCATAGGCGCGCAGCGCGTCGATCTCGCGGCCGAGCGGGCTCTCGTCGGCGGTCAGGTCGTAGGGCGGCTCGTGCGGGTAGCCCACGCGGCAGGAGCCGAAGATCATCCGGTGGCGCTCGCCGCGCTTCGGCGTGCGGATCGACGGCTGGGGCATCGCCGAGCCGGGGTCCGGCCACGCCTCCTGGCCGTCGAGCTCGACCGTGTACGGGTAGCGCGTGCCGGGCTGGAGCCCCTTCACGTAGACGATCGCGTAGTGGCGGCCGCGCACGCAGAAGGTCGGGGCGCTGCTGCGGAGCACCGAGACCTCGCACGGCGCGCTCACCTCGACCCAGAGGGTCGCCTCCGTCTCCCCCACGTAGCGCAGAAGGGGTCCAAGGACGAGCTGGGGCACCGGCTGCACGGTAGCTGTAACGCGCTCGCGGCCCCCAGGTCGAGGGCTACCGGCTCGCGGGCTCGTACACGAACCCGGTCGGGTCGGGCGTCAGGCGGATGCGCCGCAGGGCGTCCGAGTCGAGCTCCCGCGGTGCGTCGGAGACGAAGCGGGCGGCGACGAAGGTGGCGTCGCGGTGGGTGGAGAGCAGCCGGAAGCCGGGCACGGGTGCGACGCGGGGCGGGTCGCGGCCGTCGCGGATCATCGCGATCACGTCGAGCTCGCGGACGCCGAAGCGGCGAGCCGGCGGCGCCGAGATGCGCGGCCGGTAGACCCGGATCGGCACGTAGCCGGTGGCCGGCGCGTGCACGATGGCGCGATCTTCGTGGCGGTCGCCGAGCGAGTCCGCCGCGCCGCGCCAGTCGTCGCGCTGGTACTCGGGCCGGGCGAAGACGGTGATGACCGTGACGAGCGAGATCGCCGTGAGTGCGGCGGCGAGCGCCGTCCCGAGCCGGCCGGGCCTGGCGAACCCCGCGGCCACGGCGATCAGC
>JALZEZ010000558.1 GCA_030861775.1 Actinomycetota bacterium | reverse complement strand
TGGCGAGCGGGGCGCCGGGGGCGGACGGGCGCTACCGCCGGCGCCAGAACGCCTCGACCATCGCCCGCTACCTGGCCGCCGCGCGGCGGGCGCGGGCGCTGCTGCTGCTCGACATCCAGCCGGGGCGGTCGGACTTCCTCACCGAGATGCGTGCGCTGGAGCGGTTCCTGCGCGAGCCGGACGTCGGGCTGGCGCTCGACCCGGAGTGGCGGATGGGCGCCGGGCAGGTGCCGGGGCGGGTGCTGGGATCGGTCGACGCGGGGGAGGTGAACGCCGTCTCCGCGCGGCTGGCGGAGATCGTGCGCGCGGGGCGGCTGCCGCAGAAGCTGCTGGTGGTCCACCAGTTCACGCGGAACATGGTGCGGCGGCGAGCGGCGCTGGCGCGGCGACCGGGCGTGGCGATCGTGCTCGACGTGGACGGCTTCGGCACCCAGGCGGACAAGGTGGCGAAGTACCGCGAGCTGAGCCGCGGAGCGCGCGGGTTCGCGCACGGGATCAAGCTCTTCTACCGGGAGGACACCGGGCTGATGAGCGCCCGCGACGTGCTCCGGCTGCGGCCCCGGCCGCAGCTCGTGATCTACGAGTAGGTCAGGCGGTCAGCCAGCGCTTGGGGTTCTCGACCATCATCTGGTCGAGCTGCTCGTCGGTCATCCCGCGCTCCTTCAGCTCGGGGATCACCTCCTCGAACAGGAAGGTCATGCTCCACTTCGGGACGGCGGTCCGTTGGAGCTCCTCCGCGACCTCGGGCGGGAACCAGTCGAGCGTCGAGCACCAGTCCTGGGAGAGGAACATGCGGTCGGCGTAGCCGCGCTCGAGCAGGGCGAGGACGGTCTTGTTGCGGGGCTCGGTCGGGAGGAACAGGTCGAGCCCGTAGCGGTCCATGCCGATGAAGCAGCCGCGCTCGAGGAGTTTCTCGATGTAGTCGAGGTCGTCGGTGTCGCCGGTGTGGGCGATCTGGACCTTGGCCGGGTCCACGCCCTCCTCCTCGAAGATGCGCATCTGGTCGAGGCCGGTGCCGCTCGCGGGGCGGGAGTGGGCCATGATCGGCCGGCCGGTGCGGGAGCTGGCGCGGGCGGCGGCGCGGTGGACCTTCTCGACGTTGGCGTTCACGCCCTGCTCGTCGGCGGCGCACTTGATGAAGGCGGCCTTGACCCCGGTGCCCTGGATGCCCTGCTCGATGTCGTGGACGAAGATCTCGGCCAGGGCGTCCTCGTCGCGGTTCATGAACGGCTGCGGCAGGTGGTCGTAGGTGTAGATGCCGGTGGCGAGCACGATCTGGAGGCCGGACTCGTCCGCCACCCGCTTCGAGAAGCGGGCGTCGCGGTGGAGGAACTGCGCGCTGGGCTCGACGACGGTCCTGATCCCGTGCGACTTGACGCCGTTCGCGTCGTTCACCGCCGCCTCCCACTCCGCGTCCTCGTCGTAGAGATGGGGGAACTGGAAGCGGGTGGCCTCGTCGGTGGCGCGGAAGTGCTCGTGGATCAGCGTCCTGCCGAGCTCCTCGGCGTCGACCGGCCCGTTGACGGTCTCGACGGTGGGCATGTGTCGGGCAGTCTCCCAGAACTTGACGAGTTCCCTACGCTCGGGACATGGCGTCGAGCTGCAGCCTCACCGTGGACGGGCGTTCCGAGCAGCTCGCGCGCTACGCCGCGCTTGCGGGGTCGGTCGTCCGGGTCGAGCGCGAGCCGGCCTCCCTGCGGGTGGCCTTCGCGCCCGGGTACGACCGGGCGCTGCTGGGCGAGGCCCTGGCGGTCGAGCGCGCCTGCTGCCCGTTCCTGACGATCTCCGAGGGCGACGGCGCGCTCAGCGTGTCGGTGGCCGACCCGGACGACGCGCCGGTGCTCGACGTGCTCGCCGAGGCTTTCCGCGGCGGTCGTTAGCCTGGCCCCCGTGCTCGGCGCCTTCGACGAGTGGCAGATCGACCTGCACGGCCATCGCGCCGTGTACCGGATCGCCGGGGACGGGCCGCCGGTGGTGCTCATCCACGGCATGGTCAACTCGTCGCGGCACTGGGAGCAGGTGGCGCTGCGGCTGGCGTCCGACTTCACGGTCGTCGCGCCGGACCTGATCGGCCACGGTGACTCGGCCACGCCGCGTGGCGACTACTCGCTCGGCGCGCACGCGGCGAGCATCCGCGACCTGCTGACCGCCATCGGGATCGACCGCGCGTCGGTCGTCGGCCACTCGCTCGGCGGCGGCGTGGCGATGCAGTTCTTCTACCAGTTCCCCCAGCGCACGGAGCGGCTGGCGCTGGTGTCGAGCGGGGGGCTCGGCGGCGAGGTGAGCCCGCTGCTGCGGTCGGCGGCCGTGCCGGGGGCGTCGGCGCTCTTGTCGCTGGCGGCGCACCGGCGGGTTGTGGCGGGGCTGGCCGGCGC
>JALZEZ010000557.1 GCA_030861775.1 Actinomycetota bacterium | reverse complement strand
GGCGGAGGGCGCGCAGGAGCTCGTCGCCTCGCTCGCGGAGCTCGGCTGCGAGGCGCGGGTGGCGGCCTGCGACGTGGCCGACCGGCGCCAGCTCGAGGCGCTGATCGCGGCGATCCCGGAGGCGCATCCGCTCACGGCGGTCGTCCACGCGGCCGGGGTGGTCGACGACGGCGTGATCGGCTCGCTCGACGGCGAGCGTCTGCGGAAGGTGATGGCTCCGAAGGTCGAGGGCGCGATCAACCTGCACGAGCTGACCGCCGAGATGGAGCTGTCGCAGTTCGTCCTGTTCTCCTCGTTCGCCTCCACGGTCGGGAGCGCGGGGCAGGGCAACTACGCGGCCGCCAACGCGTTCCTCGACGCGCTCGCCCAGCATCGCCGCGCTCGGGGGCTGCCCGCGACCGCGCTGGCCTGGGGCGGCTGGGAGCGGGCCACTGGGATGCTGGGCACCCTGAGCGAGACGGACCGCGGCCGCTGGGAGCGCGCGGGCGTCTCCGCCCTGTCGGACGAGCAGGGCCTCGCGCTCCTCGACGCGGCCCGCGCGACGGAGCAGCCGCTGCTCGTGCCGGTGCGGCTCGACAGCGCCACCCTGCGCGCGCAGGCCAGGGACGGGACGCTGCCGCCCATCCTGCGCGCGCTGTTCCGCGCTCGCCAGACCTCCGACGCGCAGGGCTCGCTGGCCAGAAGGCTGGCGTCGTCGAGCGAGTCCGACTGGGACGCGATCGTCCTCGAGCTCGTCCAGGACCACGTGGCCGGCGTGCTCAGGCACAGCTCGGCCGACAAGGTCGACCCGCAGCGCGCCTTCACCGAGCTCGGCTTCGACTCGCTGAACGCCGTGGAGCTCAGGAACCGCCTGACCCAGGCGACCGGCGTGAAGCTGCCCGCGACGCTGGTCTTCGACCACCCCACGCCGGCGGCGGTCGCCGCCCACCTGCGCTCCAAGGTGTCGGGTGCGGAGCGCTCGGCGAAGGTCACGCGCGGCGCTCGGGCGACCACCGACGAGCCAATCGCGATCGTCGGCATGAGCGCCCGCTACCCAGGCGGCGTGCGCTCGCCCGAGGACCTGTGGGAGCTCGTCGTATCCGGGACGGACGCCATCGGCGAGTTCCCCGACGACCGCGGCTGGGACCTCGAGCGGCTGTTCCATCCGGATCCCGACCACCCCGGCACGAGCTACACGCGCCACGGCGGCTTCGTCTACGACGCCGGCGAGTTCGACCCGGAGTTCTTCTCGATCTCCCCGCGCGAGGCGCTGGCGATGGACCCGCAGCAGCGGCTGGCCCTGGAGGGCGCGTGGGAGGCGCTCGAGGACGCGGGGATCGACCCGCTCGGCCTCAAGGGCAGCCAGACCGGCGTCTTCACCGGCGTCATGTACTACGACTACGGCATCGAGGGGGTCCCGCCGGACCTCGAGGGGTTCCTCGGCAGCGGTGCCGCCACGGGAGCCCTTCTCTCCGGCCGGCTCGCATACACGCTCGGGCTCGAGGGCCCGGCGTTCTCGGTCGACACGGCCTGCTCGGCCTCGCTCGTGGCCATCCACCTGGCCCGTCAGGCCCTGGAGCGGGGCGAGTGCGACCTCGCGCTCGCCGGCGGCGTGTCGGTGCTCTCCACGCCCATCGCCTTCCTCCAGTTCTCCCGCCAGCGCGCGCTCTCGCCGGACGGCCGCTGCCGGGCCTTCGGGGCGGAGGCGAACGGCGTCGGCTGGTCCGAGGGTGCGGGCCTCCTGGTGCTCGAGCGGTTGTCGGACGCGCGCGCGAACGGGCACGAGGTGCTGGCGCTCCTGCGCGGCAGCGCGATCAACCAGGACGGGGCGTCGAACGGGCTGACGGCGCCGAACGGGCCCTCGCAGGAGCGCGTCATCCGCCAGGCGCTGGCCGGCGCGGGTCTCGCGCCGTCCGACGTCGACGCGGTCGAGGCGCACGGTACCGGCACGAGCCTCGGCGACCCGATCGAGGCGCAGGCGCTGATCGCGACCTACGGCCAGGGACGCGCGGCCGGGCCGCTCTACCTCGGCTCGATCAAGTCGAACATCGGGCACACCCAGGCCGCGGCCGGCGTGGCCGGGGTGATCAAGATGGTCGAGGCCATGCGGCACGGCCTGCTGCCGCGATCGCTCCACTGCGAGGAGCCCTCGCCGCACGTCGACTGGTCGGCGGGCGACGTCGAGCCGCTCGCGTGGCCCGTGGACTGGTCGCCGGGCGAGCGCGTGCGGCGCGCCGGGGTGTCGTCGTTCGGCGTGTCGGGCACCAACGCGCACGTGATCCTGGAGGAGGCGCCGGCGGCCGAGCCTCCCTCCGTCGGCGAGCGGGGCGCGCGGCCGGTGACCGGCGGGGCGCTGCCGTTCGTGGTCTCGGCGGCCAGCGCGGGGGCCCTCAGGG
>JALZEZ010000272.1 GCA_030861775.1 Actinomycetota bacterium | reverse complement strand
GTGCTGGGCGGCGGCATGGCCGGACTGGCCGCGGCGCACGAGCTGGCCGAGCGCGGCTTCGAGGTCACCGTCTACGAGCGCAAGGCGCTCGGCGGCAAGGCGCGCAGCATCCCGGTCGCCGGCACCGCCGCGGGCGGCCGTCGGCCGCTGCCCGGCGAGCACGGCTTCCGCTTCTTCCCCGGCTTCTACCACCACGTCCCGGACTCGATGCGGCGCATCCCCTTCCAGGGCAACACGAACGGGGTCTGGGACAACCTCGTCGACACGAGCGACACGCGCTCGCCGCGCACCAACGGCCGGCCCGACGGGCACCTGTTCGGGGCGTTCCCGCACTACCGCGAGGCGTTCACGCCCGACGGCCTCCGGCGCATCCTGGTCGAGGAGCTCGTCAAGCGGCAGGGCATCCAGCCGCTGGAGGCGGAGTTCTTCGTCAACCGCCTGATGGTCTTCCTGACCAGCAGCGAGGAGCGCCGCTTCGGGCAGTGGGAGCACACGAGCTGGTGGGACTTCGTCCGGGCCGAGGAGAGGTCCGAGGAGTACAAGCGCATCCTCGCCCGCGGCCTGACCCGCACGGTGGTGGCGGCGAAGGAGCACGTGGCCAGCACGCGCACGATCGGCCACATGGGCGAGGCGTTCCTGATGAACATCATGCAGCGCGGCAACGACGGCGAGCTCGACCGCGTGCTCAACGCGCCCACGAACGAGGCGTGGATCGATCCCTGGGTCGCGCACCTGAAGAAGCTCGGCGTGCGCTTCCGCGTGGGGCACGCGATCACGCGGCTCGACGTGGGGCGGGGCCGGGTCCTGTCCGCACGTGCGCGCGACGCGCGGGGGCGGACGCGACTGGTCGAGGCCGACTGGTTCGTCTCGGCCATGCCGGTCGAGCGGGCGCGCACGCTCCTGAACCGCGACCTGCTGGCGATCGACCCGTCGCTCGAGGGCATGCGCCGCCTGTTCGTGGACTGGATGAACGGGATCCAGTTCTACCTGCGCCGCCGCGTGGACCTGGTGCACGGCCACCTCACCTTCCCCGACTCGCAGTGGGCGCTCACCGCGCTGACCCAGGCGCAGTTCTGGTCCCGCAACGACTTCGCCCGCGACTACGGGGACGGTGCGGCCGTGGACTGCCTGTCGGTGGACGTCTCCGACTGGGACACGCCGGGGATGCTCTACGGCAAGCCGGCCAAGAACTGCACCCGCGAGGAGATCGCGCGCGAGGTGTGGATGCAGCTCAAGGCCCACCTCGAGGACACCGGCGAGAGCGTCCTGCCCGACGACATCCTGCACTCGTGGTTCCTCGACCCCGCCATCGCCTGGGACACGCGCAAGGGCCGCAACCGCAACGACGAGCCGCTGCTCGTCAACACGATCGGCTCGTGGGAGCAGCGGCCGCGGGCCCGCACCAAGGTCCCGAACCTCTTCCTCGCCGGCGACTACGTGCAGACCGACGTGGACCTGGCCACGATGGAGGGCGCGAACGAGTCCGGCCGGGCCGCGGTGAACGCGCTGCTCGACGCGGCGGGCTCGAGGGCCGAGCCGGTGACGATGTACAAGCTCTACGACCCACCCGAGTTCGAGCCGGCCAAGCGGCTCGACGCCGAGCTCTACAAGGCCGGCCTACCGCATGCGCTCGACCGGCCGTAGGACGCACGCCGATATGCGACCCTTCGTGCCGTGAGGGCGGGGGCCTCCGGCAGGAGCCGGGCATGGAAGATCGTGGCTGCGTTCGTGAGCGGCGCGCTCATGGTGTCGAGCGCGTGGGCCGGCGCGTCGCTGGTGCCGCTCGGGGACGGCTCGGGCACGCGGGCCGCGCGCGAGGCCGAGGAGACGAAGGCCGCACCCGCGAGCGCACCGCCGCCGAGCGCGGCCGACGCCTCCGAGCCGGTCTCCCCGCCGGACCCGTCCTCGCTCGCCCAGGGGCAGGTGCTCGCGGGTGCTGCCAAGACCTCGATCGAGCCGCGACCCGGCGAGTACGGCGGCACCTGGGAGACGCGCCGCTCGCGCTGCGCGCGCCTCAGCGAGGAGGCGTTCGAGGGCGCGATGGAGGATCCCGTCGAGATGGGCGACCACCTCGCCGCGACCGGCTCGCCATGGCCGGAGAACCCGAACTGCATCTACATGGGCGGCTTCGGGATCGGGCCGGCGAACCCGGTGAGCACGTGGGACGCGGACGTCGGCCTGTGGGTGCGCGCGCTCGCGCTGCGCGACCGCGAGGGGCACGACCTCGTGCTGGTCGTGCTCGACGGCGAGGGCTGGTTCTGGGACTACGCCTCGAAGTGCGAGGACTGCGGCAGCGCGCAGCTCGCCGACCGCCTCGCGGCCGAGCCGGAGCTGGGCCTCGAGGCCAAGGACATCGTGGTGGCCGCCACCCACGCGCACTCCGCGCCGGACTTCATCGGCGGCTGGGGCTTCGTGCCGGACTGGTACATGAAGCAGGTCGCGGACACGATCCTCGGGACGGTCCGCGCCGCGGTCGGCGCGATGCGCCCGGCGGTGCTCGAGTACGGCGAGGAGACCGCGCGCGACTTCAACAACGAGCGGCGCGACACCTACCGCTCGGCCGAGGAGCAGCAGCTGGCGTGGCTGCGCGCGTACGTGCCAGGCGAGGAGAGGGGCAAGAAGAAGAGCACGCCCGACGAGACGATCGCCACGCTCGGCGCCTACGCGGCCCACCCGACGACGTTCGGGACCAACGGCGGCGAGGCGCACCCCGACTGGCCCGGGCTGTTCGAGGCGAGCCTCGAGGAGCGCTTCGGCGGCGTCGGGCTCCACTTCATGACCGGCCTCGGCAACATGTCGAGCGCCGGGCTCCAGCACGTGGACGACCCGAACCGGCACACCGGGGCGGACGACCTGGCCGGGCTGGTCGCGGAGGTCGGCGCCGGCGACCCGGTCGAGAACCCGGACATCCGCACGGCCCGCAGCACCTGGGACCAGCCAGTGACGAACGTGCCGCTCACCGCCCTAGGCCGCCCCGGCTTCTTCGACCGCCAGTTCGCCGACTCACCGGCCACCGTCAGGACCGGCGAGGACCCGGACAAGCTCCAGTGCACGTCGTCGTCCCCGGCCTCGGCCCGCGTATCGGCCTCGGCCGCCCGCATCGGCGACGAGCTGGCGGTCACGGCGGCGCCCGGCGAGATCTTCTCGAACTTCTCGAACACCTTGAAGGACCAGTCGCGCGCCCGCGTGACGTTCCCGCTGGGGCAGGCCAACGACGCCCTCGGCTACATGCCGCAGTCGTTCGAGATGAGCCCGGTCGGCCAGCAGGGCCTCGGCTTCGTGGGCGAGCTCCAGGGCTACGCGATCGTCAACTACGAGGATGCCTACGCGATCGACCGCTGCTTCGGCGACATGGCGCTGGAGACTTCGATCGGCCTGCTGAACGACCTGCGCTGACGCCGTCAGCCCGGCGTGTCGATCCAGCGGTAGACCTGGCCGTCGCGCAGCTCGTGGAACGCCGGCGGCGCGGGCGGCGGGTCGTGCGCGAGCTGGGCGATCACGCGGCGGCGGCCGCGCAAGTGCTCCTCGGCGGCGGTCGTCCAGTGGACGTACGGATGCAGGAGCCGCTCGAGCCGCTCCCAGTCGCGCCGCTCGATCGCGTGGAGCACATCGCTCACCGCCGGAACCTGCTCCGCCACGCGGGCAACGATATGGGGGCCCGTCAGGAGGTGGTGAACGGCATCCGCGCGATCCCGTTCACGAAGTTCCCCACCACGTAGCTCGGCTCGCCAACCTCGAGCCGCGGGTGCCGGCGCAGCAGCTCGGCGAAGATCGCCGCCAGCTGAGTCCGGGCCAGCGATGCGCCCATGCAGAAGTGGGGACCGCCGCCGCCGAAGCCGACGTGCCGGTTGGGGTCGCGGGCGAGATCGAGCTCGTTCGGGTCGTCGAAGGCCGTCTCGTCCCGGTTCGCCGACGAGTAGAACATCACGACCTTGTCGCCGGCCGCGATCGGCTGGCCGGCGATCTCGGTGTCGCGGGTGGCCGTGCGGCGGAAGGTCATCACCGGAGTGGCCCAGCGGACGAACTCCTCGACCGCGGTCTCGATCCGGCCGTCGAGGTCGTCCAGCAGCAGCGCGCGCTGGTCGGGGAAGTCGCACAGGGCCCGCATCGCGTGCGAGGTCGTGTGGCGGGTGGTGTCGTTGCCGGCCACCGAGAGCAGCACCATGAAGGCCCCGATCTCGGCGTCGGTCAGGCGCTCGCCGTCGACCTCCGCCTGGACCAGGTCGGTGACGAGGTCGTCGGCGGGACACTCGCGCCGCTCGGCGCAGAGGCGGAAGGAGAGCTCGGTCATGATCCGCATCGACTCGGCCACCACCTCGAGCGGCGTGCGCCCGGCGAGGAACTCGGGGTCGTTCCAGGAGACCGCGGCGTCGACGCCCCACATCACCGCCTCCTGGTCGGGCTCGGGCACGCCGAGCATGCGCATGATCGTCATCATCGGGAGGCGCTTGGCCACGGCCTCGACGAAGTCCCCCTCGGCGTCCAGCTCGTCCACGATCGTGCGCGCGTCGGCCCGGATGCCGTCCTCGATCCGCCTGATCGCGCGCGGCTTGAACCCCTCCGCGACCAGCTTGCGCAGCTTCGCGTGGCGCGGGTCGTCCATGGCCAGGAACGACTGCGAGGCCTCGAGCATCTCGGCCGGGATGTCCTCGAACATCACCCCCTGCCCGGAGCGGAACCGCGCGGCGTCGCGCGAGACCTCGCGCACGTCGTCGTAGCGCACGACCGCCCAGTAGCCGCCCGTCCCCTCCGACTCCGGCAGGAGCTGCGACTCGGGCTGGCGCTGCCACGTGACCGGCGCCTCCGCCCGCAGCCGGGCGAACCGCTCCTCGCGGTCGGCCGGCGTGAGCGCCCAGAAGTCGATCGAGGAGAGGTCGACGGCGGCGGTCGGTGGCGTGTTCATCTCACCTCTTCCAGTCGGGTGCGTCGCCTTGAGTATGCTCGCCGGCCCCCGATGTTGAGCGCCACCGGCGCGTCGCTGCTCCTGCTCGAGGACCGCCCGAACCCGATGGTCGGCTCGATCGGCGCGGTGCTGTTCCTCGACGACCCGCCGCCCCCGCACGAGGAGGTCGTAGCCCAGGTCGAGTCGGGGCTGGACCGGTTCCCGCGCCTGCGGCACAGGCTCCGCGGTCCGGCCGTCCCCGGCGCGCGTCCGCGCTGGGCGCCCGACCCGTCGTTCGACCTCCGCGCTCCTCATCGGGATCCTGACCGACGGCCAGGCCGACGCCGACGCGCTCGCGCGCTGCACCGAGGAGGCGCTCGCCGACCTGCACGAGGCAGCGGTCGCTCGCCGC
>JALZEZ010000271.1 GCA_030861775.1 Actinomycetota bacterium | reverse complement strand
ACCGGCGCCCGCGCCCACCGCGGCACCGCGCTAGCGACCGGCGCCCGCTCGCGGCGCGCTCGCCATCATCGACCGGCGTGTGGGGGATCGTGGTGGCGGTCGTGCTCGCGCTTGTGGCGGCGAGCCCCGCCCACGCCCTGAGCGTCGAGGGGCTCGACCACGAGTACGAGGGCGACCGGGTCACGATCGTCGACCCGGACGGCGCGGTCAACCGGATCTCCGTCTCGGTCGACCCCGACCGCGACCGCGTGATCGTCCGCGACCGGACGCGGCTGCGCGCCGGCGGCACCTGCAAGCGGGTCTCCGAGCGCGTCGCCGAGTGCCCGGGCTTCGCGAGCATCGACATCGCCGCGGCGGGCGGGGACGACGAGGTCACGGTCGACATCCGCGACTCGAACCACTACGTCAAGGTGAACGGCGGTCCCGGCGACGACCGTCTCGCGGGGAGCGCGAGGAACGGAGTGGACCTGCTCGGGCGCGCCGGCCGCGACGTGCTGATCGGCGGCCCGGGCAAGGACGCCCTGTACGGCGGCGGCGATGACGACCGGCTGCACGGCGGCGCGAGCAACGACCTCCTGTCCGGCGACGGTGTGCCGGGGAAGGGGAGGACCGGCGATCTCACCGGCGACGACCTCCTCGACGGCGGGGCCGGCCGCGACATGGGGAGCTGGAGCCACCACCGCCCCGCGGTCCGAGTGGACATCCGGCGCGGGACCGGCGGCTCGCGCGGCGAGCGCGACCGGCTGCGCTCGGTCGAGGGCGCCTCGGGAGGCGACGGGCGCGACCGGCTGGTCGGCGACGGACGCGCCAACCACCTCCTCGGAGGGCCGCGGTCGGACGTGCTGGTCGGTCGCGGTGGGCGCGACCGGCTGAACGGTGGGAGCACCACCGCCGAGCACGCCGGCGGTGAGGACCGCGCGGTGGACAGGCTCGCTTGCGGCGCCGGCACCGACCGCATCGACGACGTCGCCGTCGATCCCACCCCGAGGGACGCGCCGCGCGACACGGTCCTGGACCCGGTCCCGCGCGACTGCGAGGTCGTCGGCGACTCGGAGTACCTCAGCGCGGACGAGCTCGTGAAGCCGCATCCGCGGCGCGACGCCGAGCGGAGGGTCAGCTTCGACCTCTCGTGCCCGTTCGGAGACGCGTCCGACGGCGACTGCCGGCGGCGCGTCGTGCTCCGCCATCGCGGAGCGGAGCTGGGCCGCAGCGAGACCGTCACGATCCCGCACGGGCAGCGCGCCTGGATCACGGTCCGGCTCGCGCGCCCGCTCCCGCGCCGCGGGACGGTGGTGGTCCGCGTCGAGGGCGAGAGCTACGACACGTACGACGAGGCCTGGTACCGCTACGCGATCCGCTACGCGCTCGGGTTCGGCCGCTAGCCGCGGCCGGTCGCCGCGCGCAGGGCGTCCTCGAGGTCCGGGCGCCTGAAGCGGTAGCCGATCTCCGCCAGCCGGGCCGGGACCACGCGCGCCCCGGTGGTCACGATCAGCGACATCTCGCCGTAGAGGAGCTTCAGGGCGAAGCCGGGGACGGGCAGCACCGCCGGGCGGCGCAGCACGCGCCCCAGCGCCTTCGAGAGCTCGCGGTTGGTGGCCGGCTCGGGTGCGGTCACGTTCACCGGCCCGCGCACGCGCTCGTCCTCCAGGAAGCAGACGATCGCGCCCACCACGTCGTCGATGTGGATCCACGGCACGTACTGGTCGCCGCCGGCCACCGGCCCGCCGACGCCCAGCTTGAAGGGGGTGATCATCTTCCCGAGCGCGCCGCCGTCCTCCGACAGCACCACGCCGGTGCGCGGCAGCACCACCCGCACCCCCAGCTCCTCGGCGCCGCGCGCCTCGGCCTCCCAGTCGGCGACCACGCGGGCCAGGAAGTCGCCGGCCGCGGGCTCGGACTCGTCCAGCGACTCGTCGCCGCGCGCGCCGTACCAGCCGGTGGCCGACTGCGAGACGAGCACGCGCGGGCGCGGGTCGGCGTCGCGGATGCCGGCCACCAGGTAGCGCGTGCCGAACACGCGCGAGTTGCGGATCCGCTCCTTGGCCTCGTCGCTCCAGCGCTGGTCGACCGGCTCGCCGAGCAGGTGGACCACGCCGTCGCAGCCCGACAGCGCCTCGGCGGGCGCCGGGCCGGTCGCGGGGTTCGCCCAGCGCACCGCCTCCACGCCGGAGCCGAGCTTCTCGCGCGCCCGGTCGGGGTCGCGGCTGAGGGCCACGACCCGGTCCCCGCGCTCGACCAGAACGCGCACGAGCGCCGAGCCGATCGTGCCCGTCGCGCCGGTGACGGCGATCTTCAGAGGGGGCCTCGCTCCTAGTAGGCGACGTGCACGTGGTCCCGGCCCAGGCGCGCCACGCCGCTCGACCGCGCCTCACGGGATACGGCCTCGGCGACGGAATGGCTCACCTGGCGGTTGAAGACGCTGGGGATGATGTGGTCCTCGTCGAGATCGTCGTCGGTGACCACGGCGGCGATCCCGTGCGCGGCGGCCACCTTCATCTCCTCGGTGATCGCGCTGGCGCGCACGTCCAGGGCGCCGCGGAACACGCCGGGGAAGGCGAGGACGTTGTTGATCTGGTTGGGGTAGTCCGAGCGGCCGGTGGCGATCACGCGGGCGTGCTCGGCGGCCTCCTCGGGCCGGACCTCGGGGTCCGGATTGGCCATGGCGAAGACGATCGGGTCGGAGCTCATCCGGCGCAGGTCCTCCGCCTCGATGATCCCGGGGCCGGAGAGGCCGATGAACACGTCGGCGCCCTCGAGCGCGTCCTTGACCGAGCCCGAGTGGCCCGACCCGTTGGTGTTCTCGGCCATCCAGGTCTTGGGGACGTTCATCGACCCGTCGGCGTAGTCGTCGCGGTCGGTGTGGATGATCCCGTTGCGGTCGCAGGCGACGATCGAGTTCACGCCCTCGTTCATGATGATCTTGGCCACCGCCACGCCGGCGGCGCCCGCGCCGACCATCGCCACGTGCAGGTCCTCGACCCGCCGGTCGGTGAGCCGGCAGGCGTTCAGCAGGGCGGCGAGCACGACGATCGCGGTGCCGTGCTGGTCGTCGTGGAAGACCGGGATGTCGAGCTCGTCGATCAGCCGGTTCTCGATCTCGAAGCAGCGCGGCGAGGCGATGTCCTCGAGGTTGATGCCGCCGAAGCCCGGCGCGAGGAGCTTGACCGCGTGGACGATCTCGTCGGCGTCCTTGGTGTCGAGGCAGATCGGGAAGGCGTCCACGTCCGCGAACTCCTTGAACAGGACCGCCTTGCCCTCCATCACCGGCATCGCGGCCTCCGGGCCGATGTCGCCCAGGCCCAGCACGGCCGTGCCGTCGGAGACCACGGCGACGGTGTTGCTCTTGATGGTCAGCTCGTGGGCCTTGTCGCGGTCCTCGGCGATCGCCTCGCACACCCGCGCGACGCCGGGCGTGTAGGCCATCGAGAGGTCGTCGCGGGTGCGGATGCCGGTCTTCAGGCCGGTGAACAGCTTGCCACCGCGGTGGAGCTCGAAGGTGCGGTCGGTGGCCTCGATCAGGTCGGCGCCCTCGATGCCCTCGATCGCGGCCACGATCGCCCGCCCGTGCTCGCGGTCGACGGCGTCCACGGTGATCTCGCGGACGGCCTTCATGTCGCCCAGCTCGAGCATCTCGATCTCGCCGATCGACCCCCCGCAGTCGCCGATCGCCGTGGCCACCGCCCCGAGCATGCCGGGGCGCCGGTCGAACTCGATCCTCAGGGTCAGCGAGAACTGTGCGCTGGGAGACGACATGGCCGATTGCTGAGCATATAGACGGGTACCTTCGCCGCAACGATGTTCGCGACCACCCCCCAGAGCTCCGAGCTCAGCGAGGCATGGATCGAGGGCGACGACGGCGCGCGCTGGCGCTCGGCGCCCGCCCATGCGGGCGACGCGTCCGGCAGCTCGGTGCTCGAGGTGGACCCCGGCTGCCGGCTGCCCCGGCACACCGACAGCGCGGAGGAGGTGGTCGTGGTGACCTCCGGGAAGGCCGCGATCGCCGTGGGGGAGGAGGTGGCCGAGGTCGGCCCCGGCGGGGTCGCGCTCGTGCCCGAGTGCGTGCCGCACGAGGTGCGCAACGCGGGCGACGAGGTGCTGCGCTTCGTGGCCGTCTACGCCTCGAACGACGTGACCACCACCTACGAGGACGACGTGCAGCCCGACGGCGGCACCGAGCGGGACCCGCTGCCGTGAGCGACGAGGCCCTGATCACGCCGTACCGCGACGGGCCCCTGCTCGTCCGCGGACCGTTCCGGATGACCGACCAGGACGGGAACGAGATCGTGGTGGACCGCGAGACGGTCGCGCTGTGCCGCTGCGGCAAGTCGCGGATGCGGCCGTTCTGCGACGGGACGCACAAGCTCGTGCGCTTCCGCGCGCCGAGCGCCGTCGAGGACGGCCGGACCTAGGCGGTCGCGGTCGCGGCCGCGGGCGCTCGCAGGAGCGACGAGCGGCCGTCCTCCCAGGCCTCGAGGATCCGCCGGGCCCACTCGGCCTCCACGTGCACGAGCGCGCGGGCTCCCCAGAGGACCTGGCCGGCCAGGTCGGGCTCCTGGCGGACCAGTCCGCCGGCGAGGTCGACCGCCGCCACGGCCTCGTGGACCGCGTCGGCCACCACGTGCTCGTCGAAGAACGCGCAGGTGCGGTCGTCGAAGCCCAGGCGGCGGAAGCCGACGGCGTAGCGGCGGTTGGGAACCGAGGAGCTCATCTCGAACACGGCCAGGTGCCCGACGATCGCGCCGCGCCGGCGGCGGTGGAGGCCGAAGAGCGACATCAGGTTGACGGTGGCGAGGGTGAAGCCGGGGATCGAGTCGAGGTAGGCGCCGTACGCCGGGTCGAGCCCGGCGCCGGAGAGGGTGTCGGCGAACATCTCGGAGTGGATGCGGTCCGGGCGGCCGCCGCCGTACTCGTCGGCCTGGATCTCGACCATGGCCGCCTTCGGCTGCCCGTGCAGGCGCGGCAGCGCGAACGAGTGCGGGTCGGCCTCCTTGAGCTGGTAGGCCGAGCGGTGGATCAGGAACTCGCGCGCCTGGTCCTCGGTGGCGCGGCGCTCGACGTGGATCGAGAGCGAGGGGCCGTCGTCGGCCTCCATCACCGCGCGCAGGGCGAGGTCCATCTCCTCCGGGACGACGGCCTCGGGAGCGGGCTCACCGACGGCCCCGAAGAGGCCTGATTCGAAGCGCCGCTCGAGCTCGGCGCGGAGGGCGAGCAGCGAGGGCTCCCACTCCCAGGCCTCGTCCACGCCCTCGAAGCCGCGGTAGTGGAGCTCGTAGAGGGAGTAGAGGGCGAGGTTGAGGTC
>JALZEZ010000006.1 GCA_030861775.1 Actinomycetota bacterium | reverse complement strand
CGTCCGAGCCCAGCTCGAGCGGGTGCGCGGCGGGGTACGGGTACGGCAGCGTCCTGACCGCGCCGCCGTCCCAGGCCACGTAGCGCGCGCCCGTCGACCACACGGCCGTGCTCCCGTGCGCGGTAAGCGCCGAGGCCGACTTCGACCAGACCGTGCGCTCCGCCGCGCCGGCGGGACCGCAGAGGGCCAGGAGGACCACGGCGACCGCGGCGGGCACGAGCTGGCGCACACCCGTTCGAACACCCGCGGGGGCGGGGAGTTGTCGTCGGCTCAGGCCGTGGTGACGCGGTCCACGCGGATGTCGGCCACCGGCTCGCCCTCCGCGCGGATCACGTGCAGGGCCGCGTTGACCAGGGCCAGGTGCGTGAACGCGTGCGGGAAGTTGCCCAGGTGCCGGCCGGAGTCAGGGTCGATGTGCTCGGCGTACAGGCCGAGCGGGCTGGCCAGGGCGAGCAGTCGCTCGCACAGCTCGCGGGCCCGCTCCACCTCCCCCACCTCGACCAGCGCGGAGACCAGCCAGAACGAGCAGACCGTGAACGTCTCGCCCTCCACCTCGAACTCCCCCTTCGGCCGCTGCCGCAGCACCAGGCCGTCCTCGACCAGCTCCTCGGCGATGGCGAGCACGGTCCTCCGCACGCGCTCGTCGTCGCCGGGCAGGAAGCGGACCAGCGGCATCAGCAGGAGCGAGGCGTCGAGGGCATCGTTGTCGTAGTGCTGGGTGAACGTGCCGCGCTCGCTCAGCGCGTTCGCGATCACGTCCTCGCGGATCTCCTCGGCGGCCTTGTCCCAGCGCTCGACCAGCTCGTCCTCCTCGCGCAGCTCGGCCAGGCGCGCGCCGCGGTCGGCCGCCACCCAGCACATCACCTTCGACGACGTGTAGTGCCGGCGCTTGCCGCGCGTGGCCCAGATGCCGCGGTCGGGCTCGCGCCAGCTCTCCACGGCGCGGTCCACCAGCTCGGTCACGATCGGCCAGATCCGCTCGGGCAGCTTGTCGCGGCTGCGCGCGTGCAGGTAGGCGGCGTCGGCCATCGCCCCCCACACGTCGTGCTGCTCGCTGCGGTGGGCCGCGTTGCCCACCCGCACCGGCCGCGAGTTCTCGTACCCGGAGAGGTGGTCGAGCGTGCTCTCCTCCAGCTCGCGCCGCCCGTCGATGGCCACGATGTTCTGGAGCCCCTTCCCGTCCTCGGCCAGCTCGGCGAGGAAGTAGAAGAAGTCGTCGGCGTCCCAGTCGAAGCCGAGGTTGTAGGCGCCCCACAGCGCGAAGGCCGAGTCGCGCATGAAGCTGTAGCGGTAGTCGTAGTTGCGCTCGCCGCCGGACACGCGCGGGAGCGAGGTGGTGGCGGCCGAGCAGATGGCGCCCGTGGGGGCGTACGTGAGCCCGCGCAGGGTGAGCGCGCTGCGCTCGAGCTGCGCCCGCCAGGGGTGGTCGGGGAACTCCCCGCGGGCCAGCCACTCGCGCCAGTACGTGTTGGTCTGGTCCATGAGCTCGAACGCCTCGTGGTAGCTCTTGGGGCCGCCGTGCTCGGACCAGGAGAGGGCCACGTAGGCGACGTCGCCCTTGCGCAGCGTTGTCCGCGCGCTCGCCCGCGAGCCCTCGAACCCGACCCGCATGTCGGTGTCGAGCTGGAGCTCGAAGTCGTCGTCGTTCCCGCGCGCGACGGCCTCGGTGTAGCCCTCGCCGGTGTAGTCCCAGTCGGCGGCGCGCACGCCGTAGCCGAAGACCGGCTCGCACTCGAGCTGGAGCTCGACGATGCCCTGCGCGCAGCGCGCGGTGCGCACGAAGACGTGGTCCGCCTCCCAGTCGCTCGGCGGCCGGTGCTGGCGGTGGGCGCGCTCGGAGACGTGGTGCCACGGCCCCACGGTCAGCGCGTCGCGCACGATCATCCAGCCGGTGCGCGTCTTCCAGGTGGTCTCGAGCACTACCCCGCCGGGGAGGTAGCGGCGCGCCGCGGGCACCTGGGCGTCGGTCGGGCCGAGGCGGAAGCGGCCCGCGTCGCGGTCGAGGATCGCGGCGAAGACGGCGGGCGAGTCGAACTGCGGCAGGCACAGCCACTCGACGTTCCCGCTGGGGGCCACCAGCGCCCCGACCTCGCCGTCGGAGAGGTATCCGTAGTCCCCGATCGGGGGGAAAGAGCTGCGGGCGTGGAGCGCTTGGTTCTGGATGGCCGCGAGGTTAACGCCGCCAGAAGCTGGTCTGCTTCCTCGCCCCGAGCCAGTTGAGCCCGACGTGGATGTGGTCGCGGTGCGCGGTCGTGTCGTCGATGCGCTTCCGCCGGCCCTTTGAGTCGTAGCACGGCGAGTAGGGTCGCATGCCCTCGCTCCCGCTCCACCACGAGCGGCAGTTCCAGATGATCTCCTGGATGCCCATGCGGCGGGCGAGCGCGTGCCGGTTGCCCACCCTGTCGGTGGCCAGCCAGAGCCGGATCAGGCGCGAGGCCTCGCGCTTGTCCGCGGAGCGGTGCACGTTCAGGTGCCAGTCGATCGCCCGGCCCTCGGCGTGCAGGCTGGCCCGGTCCTTGCCCCAGCGCTCGCAGCGCATCGTGCCCCAGAACGCGCCGCCGGCGTTGCGTTCGAGCCAGGCCTTGAGGGCGAGCGTGCCGGGCGGCGGCGACTTGCGGCAGTCCTTGGCGTGGTCGTAGCGGTAGGGGTCGATGGCCGTGCTCGCGAGCGCGTCCGCCGGGTTGCCGGCGGCCTGCGCGGTCGCGGGCGCGAGCGCGAGCAGCGCGAATGCGAGCAGCACGAGACGGCGGGCCATGCCCTCCCTATCGACCGCCGGCGCGCGGGCCTTAGGGCTCGAGCAGCGCCGCCATCAGCGCCAGCGACACCTCGGCGCGCTGCTGGATCGACTCCGCCAGCACGAACTCGTCCGGGTTGTGCGCCTGGCCGCCGCGCGGGCCGAGCCCGTCGACGGTCAGCGGTATGCGGGTGGCCACGTGCGAGGCGTCGCTCGCCCCGCCGCGCTCGACCGGGATCACCGGCCGGCCCAGGCAGGCCTCGGTCCGCTCGAGCAGCTCGCGCGTGCTCGCGCGCGAGTCCATCCCCGGCCAGAGGCGGACGATCTCGGCCTCCAGGCGCGCGCCGCCCACCTCCGCGGGCACCGCCGCCAGCACGCGGTCGAACGCGGACGCGTCGTCGGCGCGCATGTCGCAGAAGAGCTCCCCGCCCGACGGCACCACGTTGAACGCCTCGCCGCTGTTGATGATCGTGGGGACCGCGCTGAGCCGGTCCGGCCCGTGCGGGTCGTGCAGCGCGGCCACGGCCTGGGCGGCGGCGGCCAGCGCCAGCAGCGCGTTGCGCCCCCGGTCCGGCGCCGAGCCCGAGTGCGAGGACACGCCGTGGGCGACGACCCTGAGCGTGCTCGCCGCCTTGCGGCGCACGATCAGGCCCTCCTCCCCGTTCGGCCCGTGCTGGCCGGCCTCGAAGCAGAGGCAGGCGTCGAAGCCGTGGAAGCGGTCGGTGTGGTGCATCCCCCCCACGCGCCACTCCTCGTCGTTCACCAGCAGCAGCGCGATCTCCGCGTAGGCGGCGGGGTGGGCGGCCAGCGTCTCGAACAGGGCGAGCGCCAGCGCCACGCCGCCCTTCATGTCCACCGTCCCCGACCCGATCAGGCGCCCGCCCGCCCGCTCGAGCGGCCGGTGTCCCTCGTGGGCGACCACCGTGTCCAGGTGGCCGAGCAGCAGCACCCGCTTGGAGCCGGTGCCGCGCAGGTGGGCCACCAGGTCGTCGGCGTAGCCCGCCGTCGAGCACGGCACGCGCTCGACCTCCGCCTCCTCCGGGAGCAGCGCCGAGCACACCGCCACCGCCTCCTCCGCGCCGTGCACGTCCCCGGACGGCGACGAGACCGACACCAGGGCCTCCATCTCGCGCTCGGCCCGCCGCGCCATGCGAGCGGCGTGCGACTCGACCCACGCGTGCATCTCAGCCAGGCAGCTTCGTGCGCGACTCGCGCGCGGCCGCGGAGAAGACGCCCCGGGCCATCGTGCTCGTCGCGTCCGCGGCGCGGCGCTCGTTGACGTCGGCGCGGGCGCGGTGGGCGGCCTCGAGCTCCGGGGCGGCCAGGGCCGCCATCTCGGCCAGGTGGCCGGCCAGGCGCAGCTCGCCGGCATCGGCCAGCTCCAGCGCGCGCTCCACCAGCTTCTCGCCGCCGCCGGCCAGCGTGGCGACCTCCGTCGCGAGCCGGGCGTCCGGGGCGGGCTTCAGGTTGGCCGGGTTGCCGTCGTACCAGCCGCCGAACTGGCGCCAGAGGTTGCGGACGACGAACTCGGGCTCGTCGTAGATCGGGCGCAGGTAGGGCTTCTCGAGCAGGTCGGCCGGAGCCTCGACCACGTGGAGTATCCAGTCGAGCGGCGCCCCCTCGTTCATCAGCGCGAGCGTCTGCTCGACCAGCGACTCGAGCAGCAGCGCGCTGTCCTCGAGCGCCGCCCGCACGCGGTCCGCGCCGACCACCGGGAGCCCGTGTCCCGGCAGCAGCGTCTCGGCCCCCAGCTCGGCCATCTCCCGCAGAGCGTGCGACCACTCGCGCGGGTAGCGCTGCACCTTCTGCGGGTTGCCGGCGTTAGGGACGGCCCAGATGAACAGGTCGCCGCAGCAGATCGTGCGGCGGGCAGGCAGCCAGGTCCAGGTGTAGTCGTCGGTCTCGCCCTTCGCGTGGTGCAGCTCGAAGCGCTCGCCGCCCACCTCGAGCTCGAGCGTGTCGCGGTAGGTCTGGTCCGGGAAGCGGTAGTCGGTCGGCCACTGGAGCTCGTCCACCTGGAACTGGCGGCGGTTGATCGCGGCGTTGTAGCCGGCCGTCAGCACGTAGCGCTCGAAGCGCGCCGGCATGTTCTCGTGCGCGACCACGCGCGGCGGGATCCAGCCCCGGTCCACCGCCTCCTTCTCCCACAGCGGCAGCCCGAACACGTGGTCGATGTGCCCGTGCGTGAAGACGACCGTGTGCAGGCAGGTGTCCGGCCGCCAGCCGCGGATCGAGTCGAACACCATCTGCGCGGTGGCGAAGCTGCCCGTGTCGAACATGACCAGCCCCTCGGCGGTCTCGAACGCGGACACGTTCGCGAAGCCGGGGAGGAACGCGGCGCCGTCGCCGACCTCGGTGAGATCGCCGAAGAACCCGACCGGGTGGTGCTCGGCGATGTCGGCCTCGCCGGTCCAGAGACGGTCGGCCAGCTCGAGCATCTGGGACATGCGCGCGAGCCTACTGATTGAATCCGCGCCTCGATGAGCCAGGCGCCGATGCTCCAGGCGATGGACGACGCGCCGATCACGAAGCGCTACGTGATCCTGGCGGCGGTCACGATGTTCGGCGCGGTCCTCGACCTCTTCGACTTCTTCCTGATCGCGTTCATCGTGCCCGTCATCGACGACGAGTGGCACCTCACGTTCGGGCAGGCCACGGCGGTGCTGCTGAGCGCGGGCATCGGGGCCATCGCGGGAGCGCTGATCTGGGGCCGGCTGGGCGACCGCTACGGGCGCCGCAAGCCGCTGATGGCCGGCATCCTCACGTTCTCGATCGCCACCGGCCTGCTGGCGCTGGCCCCCGAGGACGGCTGGTGGTACCTGGCGCTGGGCCGCGTGATCGTGGGCGCCGGGGTGGCGGGCGTGGCGGTGATCGCCGTCCCGCTCACGCTCGAGTTCACGCCCACGCGCCTGCGGTCCACGCTGGTCGGCTTCGTCACCACCGCCACCGTCCCGATCGGCATCCTCGCCGCGGCCGTGCTCTCGGCCACGCTGGCCGACCCGCTCGGCTGGCGGCCGCTGTTCGCGATCGGCATCGCCCCCGCGGCCCTGGTGCTGTTCATCAAGTGGTACGTGCCCGAGTCGCCGCGCTGGCTGATCGACCAGGGCCGCCCCGAGGAAGCGCGCAAGTCGGTCGCGTACCTGCTGATGGTGCCCGAGGAGCAGCTCTCGCTCGAGGTGCCCCCGCGCGAGCGCGAGCCCGAGATCGGCTTCCGGCAGCTCATGCGCTACCGCAACAGCGTGTTCGTCACCTGCAGCGCGTGGTTCGGCGCCTCGGTGGCCGTGTCGGGACTCGTGCTGTGGGGCCCGACCTTCCTCAAGGAGATCCTCGAGATCGACTCCGACGAGGCCGCCCTGCTGTTCGTGTTCGTGACCCTCGGCTCGTTCGCCGGGCGGCTGTTCTTCTCGTTCGCGCCCGGCCGCCTGGGCCGCCGCACCTGCGGCGTCATCACCGGCCTCGGCGCCGCGCCGCTGCTGTTCCTGGCCGGCCTGAGCGGCGAGAGCGAGATCGTCGGCGTCGCCTGGTTCCTGATCGCGCTCGTCGCCGCCAGCTTCTTCGTGGACGGCGGCTTCGCCAACCTGGCCCCGCTCACGCCGGAGGTCTTCCCCACCAGCATGCGCACCCAGGGGCTGGGGCTCTCGTGGGCGTTCAGCGGTCTCGGGCGCATCGTGGGCCCGCTGATGATCGGCACGATCGCGGCCGAGGGCAGCGACCCGATCGAGCCCCAGGCCGCGCTCGACGCCATGCTGCCCGCCTTCACCGTCCTGGCGGTGGCCTCACTGCTCGCCGGGCTCGTGTTCCTGCTTATGAAGGTCGAGCCGCACGGGCGCGACCTCGAGTCGCTCAGCAGCGAGCTGCAGGACGCGCGGGCCTAGCGGACCGAGGGATCGGCCGTGCCCGAGTTGTCGAGCGGCTTCGAGACGATCTTGTTGCCGCGCTGGATGCGCGGGAACTTCTTGCCGTCCCACAGGTGCGGCGGCTGGACGAAGCACGGCGGCTCGCCGTTGGCCGGGTCCTCGCGCGTGCCGTCGCCGGGGAAGCCGGTGTTCGTGCAGTCGAACACCTCGGTCATGCCGAGCGGGCGCATCCGCTTGAGGTAGTTCGGCAGCGGGTACGCGTTGCTGCGCTCGTAGCTCGGCCGGGTCGTGGTCGAGAGCTGCACGCCGCGCGTGCTGGAGATCGAGAACTGGCGCAGGTAGTGGCGCGGGCCCTCGTTCGGGCTGAGCGGCGGCATCGTGGCGTTGAGCGAGCCCGCGGCGCTGTGGATGAAGTTCGAGACGGTCTCCTGCTGGTAGTTCAGGAACGAGACGATCGGGTTGAACTCAGGCAGGTAGGAGTGCAGCCCGCGGAAGAGCGGGCGCGCTCCGTCGAGGAAGCGCTGGGCCGCGGGCAGGTTCCGCTCGGACTCGCGGATGACCGGCGCGAGCTTGCGGAAGACGTTCTTGAGGTCGGGCGCAAGCGTGCCGAGGTCACGCAGCGTCGGCCTCAGGTCGATCGCCACCGGGATCAGGTCGCGGACCAGCGGGCGCGTGTCGCTGGCGAACGCGCGCAGCCGGTCGAGCGTGAGGCGCGACTCATCGAGGAACGTCGGGAAGATCGAGATGGTCTCCGCCAGCGCGTCGTCGCGCGAGGCGACCGCCTCGAAGAACTCGTTCGCGTTGCCGATCAGCTCGCGGAGCTGGCCGCGGCGCTCGGTGAGCGCGTTCAGGGTGATCCCGGTGTTCTTCACGAGCCGCCGCAGTGCCGGGTCCTGGTCGTCGAGGATCTTCAGGACCCGCGAGCCGGCCGCGGCGAAGTCGTCGAGGTTGCCGATCGCGTTGCTGAGGTCCTCGCTGCGGCCGTTGTCGATGGCGATCGCGATCTCCCGTATCCAGCCGCGGAAGTTCTCGCGCGTCTCCTCGTTGAACAGGCTGATGATCTCGTCGAGCTCGACCGACTCCACGACCGCCTTCTGCTCGATCGTGTCGCCGTCGTCGAGCTTGGGCCCGTCGCGCGTGCCCGGCGTCAGCTCGATGTAGACCTGGCCCAGCAGCGACTTCTGCCGCGCGATCAGCTTCACGTCCTTCGGGACCGGCGCGAACTCGGGGTCGATCTGCATCTCGACGAGCTGGCCGCGGTGGCGGTCGAGGTCGAGCTTGGAGATGGTGCCGATGTCGAGACCAGCCATCCGGATGTCGGCCGCCTTCGTGAGCAGCGCGGTCTCCGGCACGTACGCCTTGATCCGGTAGCCCTTCGGCTTCAGCGGGGACACGCCGCCGAACGAGATCCACAGCCAGAGCAGCAGCCCGAAGCACGACAGTGCGAAGGCCACCATCACGAAGATCTTGCCGGGGCTTGGGGCTTCCTTGTTCATCAGCCTGAGGGGCAGAGCCCCTGGTCGGCCAGGAGCTGGTTGAGGTTCAGGATCGCGCCAGAAGCGGGCTCGAGGTTCACGAGGCCCTGGAAGGTCGAGCACGAGGCGGTCGCCGTGATCCGCCGGAACGGGCCGCTCACGTCGCCGGTGCTGAACAGGCTGTTCGTGTTGTGCGCGACCCAGCCGAGCCAGAACAGCAGGCCCTCGTCGCGCTGGGCGCCGGCGATCGGGTCGCTGGGCGCGGGCTCCTTGCCGTTCGGGTTGTAGGCGCCCATGTTGAAGAAGCGGTTGATCCCGCGGATGGCCTCGCGGACGTCGGGGCTGGCGTCGGCCAGGTTCTTCGCCGCCGGGCGGACGTCGCGGATGTACGGCCGGGCCGCGCGAACGAACGGCCGGATCTCGTCGCGGATGATCGGCGCGGCCTCACGCGCGAACGGGCGCACCTGGAGGTTCGTGCGGTGGAGCTGGCGGACGACCGGGATCATCGCGCCGATCCCGGGCGGGATCTCCTGGCCGAGCTCGTTGACCTTGACCAGCGCGCTCTGCACGGAGCGCAGCGTGGTGGGCAGCCGGGACACGGCGAGCGAGACGTTCCGGTCCTCAGAGGACCAGCGCTCGAGCGCCTGGCTCTGCGCCTCGACCAGCGTGCTCAGCTCCTTGTCGCGCGTGGCGAGCTCGGTCACCGACGACCCGTAGTTGTGGATCAGGCGGGCGAGCTCGCGCCGCCGCGAGGCGAACGCGCTGTTCACCTTCGCGATGTCGCGGTGCAGCGGGCCGAGCCGCGCGAGCACCTCGCGCAGGTCCCCGCCGCGCCCCTTGAGCCCCTTGCCGGCGCCGTTGATCAGGAGCTGGAGGTAGGCGCGCGTGTCGCGGTCGAGCATCGCGAGGATCTCGTCCGAGTCCACGTCCGGCGCGGTGTTCTCGACCGGGATGCGGCCCTTCTCCTTCATCGCGGGCGAGGACTTGCTGCCCGGATCGACCTCGATGAACATGTCCTTCAGGCCCGTGCGCGGCCGCAGCAGCGCCGTCGCGCCCTCGCGGATCACTTCCTTGTGCTCCTGGTCGATCTCCATCGTGACGATCGCCCGCCCGTCCTCGAGCTCGACCTTGCCGATGTCGCCGATGCGCATGCCGGCCACGCGGATCGTCTGGCCCTGACCCGGCATGACACCCTGGGCGTCCGAGAACTCGGCCTTGAGGATGAAGGCGTCCTCCTCGATGAACGGGATGCGCAGCCGCTGCTCCTGGAGGATGTAGTAGGCCACGCCGAGCGAGATCGCCGCCAGCGCGGCGACGGCCACGAAGTCGCGCATGTGCTTGCGGATGACGCGGATCACCGCACGCCCTCCTCGGCCTGCCGCTTCTGCTCGTCGGACCTCAGGTCCTCGGGCGGCACGAAGAAGCCCTTCTCGTTGCGCTTCAGGCCGAGCCGCCGCGCCTGGAGCCGCTCGCCGAGGTCGGAGAAGTTGAGCGGATCGACGTACGGCTTGCCCGCCTGCATCTGCTTGAGCGCGAACTCGACCTCCCTCATGTCGGCCGTCGAGCGCTGCTGCATCCGGTTGAACTTGGCCTTGTTCGTCGGGTTCGGGAAGACGAGGTTGCCGGGCGGGCCGGAGGTGGCGGCCAGGTCCGGCGGCTCCTGAGTCTCGCACGGCACGTTCGGGCGGAAGACCGGCCGCTTGGCGGGCTTGATCGGGCGCACGCCCTCGATCGGCAGGTCGAGCTGCGCGTAGAGCGTCTCGCCGGTCTCGCTCGGCACCGAGATGGTGCTGCCGCCGCCGCCCGCCAGCACGCGGAAGATCGGCGAGTTCGCGTCGTGCATGCTGCTCTCGCCCGAGAGGCCGACCAGCGCACGCGGCGACTCCTCGTAGAACGACTCGCCCGACGCCTTCGGGAAGTCCGGGTCCGGGATCGGCGTCTTCGAGAACGGGAGCAGCACGTTGTTCTGGCACGAGGCCAGCAGGCGCGTCTGCTCGAGCCCCTCGGTCTGGAGGCGGTTGAGACGCGCCAGGTCCGGGACCGTCGGGCGCAGGTCGGCGACCAGGCCGCGCAGCTCGGCGCGCGACACGAGCCGCCGCGCCTGGGTGATGAACGGGATCTGCGCGTCGAGCGTCGGCGACGACGAGCGCGCCGCCGGGAGGGCCTCGCGCGCGAACCGCCGCAGCGTCGGGAACGCGTCGTTCAGCGAGGCGAGCGCCGGGCGCCCCACGCGCAGGACGTCGCGAAGCGCGGGGATCGTGGCCCGCAGGTTGTCGTCCTCGCGCGCGAACGCGGCGGCCAGCCGGTTGAGCGAGCTGACCAGCAGCTTCAGCGCCTCCGGGTCGCGCGACAGCGCGCCGAACACCTTGCCCTGCCCCCTCAGCACGCGCTGGAGGTCGCCCGGCCGCTGCCCGAGGGTGGCGCGGGTGGACATCCCGGTGTTGCGGTAGGCCTCCTCCCAGTACTTGACGCCCATGTTGAAGCCGCGCGAGCCCTTGCCCTCCACGCCCTTCGCGTACTCCTTCAGGAACGTCTTGAGGTCCTCGCGGGTGTCGTTCTGGAGCGCGGTCAGGACATCGCCGAACTGCACCGGCGAGGCGGTCTGGGCCGGCGGGATGGTGGAGCCGGACTTGCGCTCCGGCGAGTCGGCGGTCCCGGGCTGGAGGTCCACGAAGTAGTTGCCCTCGAGGAAGATCCGCTGGCGGACCTTGATCTGGGCGTTCTCCTTGATCGGCAGGCCGTCCTGGTCGATCTCCATCGTGACCTTGGCCTTGCCGGAGCCGCCCATCGGCTCGACCTTCGTGACCTTGCCGACCTCCACGCCCGCGACCCGGACCGGCGAGCGCTCCTTGACCTCGTTCGCGTTGTCCATCACGGCCTTGAGCTCGTACGGCTGCGAGAACGGGTTGGCCTTGCTGAAGGCGAAGTAGACGATCACGATCGTGAGGACCGCGAAGATCAGCCCGGCCTTGCCCGGCGTCATGCCGCGCTTCTGGGCGCCCCCACGGGGGATGTTGGAGAAGGGGGTGGTCGCCATTACGGGACGTCCTTCAGGTTCTTGACGCCCACCTTGGTGGGGCCCGAGAGCCAGGGCTGGTCGGGGTCGACCACGACGTGGCTGCCGCCGAGCCGGTTCGGGTCGTTCGACGGCGGGTAGCGGAAGCCGGTCGCCAGCGGACCGTCGAGGTAGCCGGTGTTGGTGGTCTGGCAGTCGGCGTTGCCCTGCGCGTCGATCGCCGGCGAGTAGTTCTGGCGGTGGAGCGTGGTGAGCGGGTCGCCCGCCTGGTCGCGGCCGCGCGAGTTCGGCCCGGACTGGTTCGGGTCGGTCTGCGGGTCCTGGTTGTCCGGGATGTCGGCCGGCTTCTCGCCGTCCGAGGCGCTGATGCGGTTGTCCTGGGTGCGGTTGTCGGACTTCAGCCCGCTCCGCTGCGCGGTGCCGAAGCGCACGTCCTCGGACACGTGCTCGCCCAGGCCCGTGAGCCAGTAGACGGTGTAGTTGCACACCGTCTGGAACGGCGCGATCCACTCGAGCAGCGGCGCGCCGACCCTGACCAGGGTGGTCAGGTCCTTCAGGCCGAGCAACGTGTTCGGGTCGGCGGCCAGCTCGCGCAGCGAGCGGAACACGTTCGCCGTGCGCTCGTAGAACGGCGGCGCGCTGCGGACCACCGGCCGGCCGACCACCAGCGCCTCGCGCAGCCCCGGGAGCGAGCGCTCGAACTCGTCGGCGACCGGCCGCAGGTGCCTGAACAGGCGCTCCGAGTCGGCCAGGAACGGCCGCTGGACGGGGAAGCTTTGGATGCCGGCGTCGAGCGTGGGCGGCCCGCGCTCGATAGTGGCCCGCAGGGCGTTCTCGTCGCGCGCCAGCGCCTCGAAGGTCGTGGCCATGTTGCCGAACAGCTCCGCGTAGCTGCGCGCCACCGGCGCGATCTCGCCCGAGAAGCGCGAGGTGGACCGGAAGAACTGGTTGAGCCGCGTGTCCGGGTCCGACAGCGCGGTCATCACCGGCGTCAGGTGGGTGAGGAACGGGACGAACTGCTCGATCGCGAGGTTGATCGACTGGCCGCGCCCGGCGAGCGCGTCGCCGAACCCCTCCTGGGCGCGCTGCGTGTTCTCCCGCATGTCCTCGTCGAAGGTCGAGAAGTACTGGTCGAGCTCGGTAGGGGTGGTGGACTGGGCGACCGGCAGCGTGTCGCCTGCCCGCATGGGCGTGGCGCTCTTGCCGAGCGTCAGCTCGACGTACTTCAGGCCCAGGTTCGAGCGCGGCCTGACGTACACGGTCGAGTCCTTCGGGATCGGCTCGACCTTCTTGTCGAGCTTCATGTGCACGATCGCGATGGCCTTGCCGGTCTTCGGGTCGACGCCGGGCTTGATCGTGTCCACCGCGCCTACACGCGCGCCGCCCACGCGCACGTCGTTCGAGACCACCAGGTTCTGGCCGCCCTCGAGCTGCGCCTTGACGTCGAAGGTGGGGACGAACGGCAGCCCCTGGTTCGCGTTGTATGCCAGGAAGACCGCCACGATGATCACGAGCATCGTCAGGGCCCCGATCAGGACCGGCGAGGCGACGATCGATGCCTGGCGTCCGGTCCTCATGGCGCCAGGAGGAAGTCGAGGAGCTGGCCGGACTGCTCGAGGTCGGCCTGCGCCGGGTTCTTGACGTCGCCGCCCCGCTCGCCGCGGAGCTGGTCGATCATCTCCTGGACGTTGGGCGGCAGCGTGATCTGCGGCTTGGAGATGTCGCGCTGGCCGGGGAGCGGCGGGGCCTCGGGCTCACCGGCGCCGCGGCGGCGGCCGAAGCGGCGGATGTTCTCCTCCGGGCTGAGCCGGGAGGCGGCCGCCGTGCCGCCGCCGGGGCCGTCGGTCGGGTCCGGGTCCGTCACGCCCGGTGCGTACCTCCCGATGCCGCTGCCGCACTGCCTGCGCTGCTCGGCCGTCGGGTTCGAGCTGTACGGCGCGCAGGCGTTCTGGACCAGGATGATCCGCAGCAGGTGGCTGACGTCGTCGAACAGGTTGATGCCGAGCGTCTGCCAGTAGATGTAGTTCCAGACCGACTCGAGCCCGGTGAAGCCCTGGCCCTCCTTGTAGGCGGTCTTGTCGGGCGGCGGCGGCGCGGTCGTCTTCGCCAGCGGGTCGTTCTCGAGCGAGCGGCCGCGGTCGTCCATCGTCTCGAGGAACTGGCGCAGCGGCTTGGCCAGCCGGCCCAGGTCGTTCGAGACGGCGCGTAGCTCCGCGATCTCCTCGCGGCTCTCGCCGATCGCGCGGCGGCCCTCCACGGCGGCCTCGCCGAGCGCCGCGGTGGACCTGCGCGAGTCCTGCGAGAACGGGCCGAGCTGCTCGAGGAATGCGCGCAGGTCGGGGGCGGCCGTGCGCAGGCGGCGCAGCAGCGGGATCTGCTCGCTGGCGGTGGCCTCGAGCTGCTCGGCGGTGGGCTTGAGCTCGGCCAGGAAGGTCGGCAGCTTGCGCCACTGCTCGGCGATCGAGTCCTTGCGCGAGGCCTGGACCTCGGCGAACTCGGAGGCCTCCTTGGCCCAGCGCGAGAGGTCGGTCTTCTTCGGCTCGACCGCGACGCTCACGGTGTCGGCGTCCTCGACGAAGCTCTTGATGAAGTTGCGCTGGCGCGCGAGGATCGCGAGCGTCTCGGTGGTCTCGCGCAGGCCCGGGTGGGCGCGGCGGATGACCTCGTTGAGCTCGTCCGGGCGGCCGGCGAGGCCCACGCCCAGCTCGCTGAGGATGAGCCGGAAGCGCTCGCGGTAGGAGCGGCGCTGGATGTTGTTGAGCAGGTCGAGCGGGACCGTCGAGAACGTGCGCTTGACCGGGATGCGCCCGCCGTCCTTCAGCAGCGGCCCCTTCGTGCCGGGCTGGCAGTCGACGAAGTACTCGCCGATCAGCGACTGCTGGCGGACGCCGCAGGTGGCCCCGTCGGTCCCCTGCGGCCCCTCGCCCGCGCGGAACTTGTCGAAGTCGTCGCCGGTCACCTGGACCGTGACCGCGACCTTGCGCGGCTCGGTGTCGGTCAGCTCGAAGTCCGTGATGTCGCCGGCGCTGACGCCGCCGATCTTCACCTCGCCGTCCTCGACCAGCCCGAACGCGTTGTCGAACTCGATCACGTACTTCGTGCCCTTGGCGTCCTCGTCGCTCGCGCCCGAGAGCACGAGGGCCAGCACGCAGGCGGCGAGCACGGTCGCTATCGCGAGCAGGCGCCTCATTGCTGCGGCGGTCCCATCGCTCGGTGTGCCTCGACGCAGTCGAGCTCCTTCTGCTCCTCTTCGCTCCAGACGTTCGAGCCGTCCGGCGCCGGTACGGCGGAGGCGCCCGGACAGCGCTTGAACTCCTCGGTCTGGAGGAGCTGCTTGAGCGCCTCGCCGCGCTGCTCACGCGGGATCACGCCGCCGTAGAGCTGGAACGAGAGCGCGTTCACGAACGTCTGGACGCGGGAGAAGCTGCCCAGCGCGTCGTAGGCGCCGGTGGTGGAGAAGTCGTCGAACCAGCCGACCAGGTCCACCGTGTAGGGCCGGCCGTGGGCAACGATGTCGGAGCTGTCCGTGAGCGCATCGGCCAGCTCGGGGAACGCGCCGCGGCGCTGCTCGCCGTTGCGCTCCCTGGTCTCGACGGCGATCTCGGCCAGGCCCGGGTAGGTGCGGTTGAGCTCGGTCAGGTCGTTGAACTGGCCGGTCCGGCGCAGGATCTGGCTCAAGTCCCGGATGGTGGGCTTGGCCTCGTTGGCGAACGGGCGGAGCTGGGCCAGGAACGGGCGCAGCTTGCGGGCGACGGGCTTCGAGGCCTCGACGAAGGGGTCGAGGTCGTCGAGCGTGGCGCGGGCGTTCACGTAGGTCGTGTTGGCCTGGCGCATGAAGTCCGGGAAGCGCTCGATCGCCTCGGCCAGCGCGATCTTCTCGTCGGCCAGCGCGCGGGTGGTCCGGTTGAGGTTGCTGACCAGCGGGCTCAGCTCCTCCTGGCGCTCGGAGAGGGCGGTAACGAAGCGCGAGCTGTTGACCAGGAAGTTCTCGAGGACGGGGACGTCCTTGCTCAGCTCGTTGAACAGCGCGGCCGAGCCGGACAGCGACGGGTTGAGGTAGCGCCAGCCCCGGTTGGCCTGCTCGCCGCGGCCCTTGTAGTTGGCGTAGTTGCCGCGGTAGAAGCCCTGGATCGCCTTCCGGGTCGGCCGGTCGAACGTGTTGAAGAACTGGTCGATCTCGACGCCGGTGGTCGTCTTGTCCGCGTGGATGATCCCGCCGTCCTCGATCTCGTCGCCGGCCTTGTCCTCCGGCGGCATGTGCAGCTCGATGTAGCGGTTGGCGACCGAGGAGAGCGAGCCCTGGCGGATGATCGCGGTGGTGCCCTCGCGCAGCTTCGGCTGGTCCTCGTGCAGCTCGACCTCGATCATCGCCCGGCCGTCGTCGGTGATCGAGCGCTTCTTGACCGATCCCACCCGAACGCCCCCGCGCTCCACGGCGTTGCCGTAGACGAGCTGCTGGGCGTTGAGGAACTCGAACTTGACCCGGTAGCCGCCCCCGCCGTCCATCAGCAGGAGGTAGGCGACGAGCAGCACAGCCGCGACCACGGCCGCCAGAGCTGCCACGCGGGCAATCGACACACGCGGCCGCGAAGGCCGCAGCGCATCAGCCAAGCCGGCTCCTATGGGCGATGTTCGGGTTCGTCAGAGTCTCCCATGCGGCCGAGAGCGCCGACCGCGTGAGCGGAAAACTACTTGGTGGCCCAGCGTCATGCGCTGGAACAGGCGCGTCTTGGGTTGATCTTGCGTTAAGGTTCACGCGCGCGTATGGGAGGCAGGAGGGGGCGCATGACCTGGGGGGTGGCGGCGGTTGCGGTGCTTCTGCTCGCCGTGCTGGGCGGAGCGCCCGCGCTCGCCGCGGACAGCCCGCAGCTCCGGGTGCTGTCGAACCGGGCCGACCTGATCTCCGGCGGCGATGCCCTGGTCGAGCTGATCCCGCCCTCCGGGGTGGCGGCGGAGACGCTCCGGGTGGACGTGGACGGGCGCGACGTGAGCGGCCTGTTCGCCCTGCGGCCGGGCGGACGCCACATGGCGCTCGTCGACGGGCTGAAGGTGGGGCCGAACGTCGTGACGGCGCGCGCTCCGAATGGCTCCGCCGCGCGCATCACGATCGAGAACCACCCGATCGGGGGTCCGGTGATCGACGGGCCGCAGATCCAGCCGTGGACGTGCTTCGAGGGCGCGCTCGACGCGCAGTGCAACCGGGCCACGCGCTACGAGTGGCGCTACAAGCGGACCTCGGGCGGGGGGCTCCAGCCCTACGATCCCGCGAACCCGCCGTCCGACGTGGCCACGACCACCACCGACGAGGGCAAGACCGTCCCGTTCATCGTGCGCCACGAGATCGGCGCGATCGACCGGGGCGAGTACCGCATCGCCGTCCTGTACGACCCGGCCAAGCCGTCCCAGCCCTGGGCCCCGCCGGACGGGTTCAACCGGAAGCTCGTGGTCACCCACGGCGTGAGCTGCGACACCCAGTACCGGCAGACGTCCGCGCCCGACGTGATGAACGAGGCCGTGCTGGCCCGCGGCTACGCCGTGATGTCGAACTCGCTCGACCACGCGGGGCAGAACTGCAACATCCTCACCCAGGCCGAGTCGCTGATCATGACCAAGGAGCGCGTGGTCGAGCAGTTCGGCCCGCTGCGCTACACGATCGGCAGCGGCTGCTCCGGCGGCTCGCTCGTCCAGCAGCAGGTGGCGAACGCCTATCCCGGCTTCTTCCAGGGGATCACGCCGGCGTGCAGCTTCACGGACGCGTGGTCGTCGGCCATGCAGTACGTCGACTACGTCCTGATGCGCAACTACTTCGAGAACCCGGACAAGTGGGCGCCGAGCGTGGCGTGGACGCCGGAGGACATCGCGCTCGTTGAGGGCCATCCCAACCCGGTGAACGCGATCACGTTCACCGAGGCCATCCCGTTCAGCGGCGAGCCGACCCGCCCCTGCCCCGGTGTTCCGAACGACCAGGTCTACGACGAGAACACGAACCCGAACGGCGTGCGCTGCACGCTCCAGGACTTCATGCGGAACATCTTCGGCCTGCGCGGCCCCGATCGCTGGGAGGCGGTCGAGAAGAAGCTCGGGCGCGGCTTCGCCGGGCGGCCGTTCGACAACGTCGGGATCGAGTACGGCCGCAAGGCGCTGATGAGCGGGATGATCTCGACCTCGCAGTTCGTCGACCTGAACCTGAAGATCGGCGGCGGCGACATCGACACGAACATCGTGCAGAAGCGAAGCGAGGCCGACCGGCCGGCGCTCGAGCGCGTGTACCGCAGCGGGGCGGTCAACCAGGGCACCCACCTCGACGAGGTGGCGATCATCGACCTGCGCGGGCCGGACCCGGGCGCGTTCCACGACGTGTACCGCACGTACGCGATGCGGGCCCGGCTCGAGCGCGAGCACGGGCACGCGAAGAACCAGATCCTCTGGCGCGGCCAGGTCCCGCTGTTCGGCGACACCGCCTATGTGAACGAGTCGATCTTCGCCATCGACCGGTGGCTCGCGGCGGTCGAGCGCGACAAGCGCAAGGTCCCGCTCGCGCAGAAGATCGTCGAGGACCGGCCGCCGGACCTGAAGGAGCGCTGCACGAACGGCGCGGGCGTCGAGCTCGAGCCGGAGGTCTGCGACGGCAGCGTGCAGGCCTACTCGAGCCCGCGCATCGAGGCCGGCATGCCGTTCGCCGACGACACGATCAAGTGCGAGCTGCGGCCGCTGCGGCGGGCGAACTACTACCCGATCCAGTTCACCGACGAGCAATGGGCGGCGCTGTTGGACGCCTACCCCAACGGCGTGTGCGACTACTCGGAGCCGGGGGTGGACCGGGTGCCGACGGTGCCGTGGCTGACGTATCGCGAGGGGCCGGGCGGGAAGCCGCTCGGCGCGCCGCCGGCATCCAAGCCGGTCGGGGCCTCCGCGGCGGGCTGCATCAAGGGGAGCTCGCGCACGGTGCCGATCTCGCGCAAGATCCGCGGCGAGCGCGTGAAGTCCACGCGCGTGAACGCGAACGGGCCGGTGAAGCTGCGCGCGAAGCGCGGGCGGCTGTTCGCGGTGGTGGACATCCGGCGGCTCCGCGGCAAGACGATGTCGCTGCGCATCACCCGCCGCACGTTCAGCGGCAAGCTGGTGAAGACGAAGCACACGCGGCTCGTCTGCCGCTAGCACGCTGCACGGCTGTCTTCGCTGGGGCTACACCGCGATCAGGTACCCGTAGCAACGCCTTTTCCGATGCAGGGGCTGCCGGACTGGAGCCGGAAGTCCTTGGCGGCACGGTTGACGTACAGCGGATCGGCGGTGATCGAGCCGGTCACGCTGTACGCGGTCCCCTGGCTCTCGTCGTAATTCGTGAAGCCGGGGGCCGGGTTCCAGACACAGACGCCGTCGAAGGCGTTTCCGGTCGGTATCGCCGTGCCATTCTCCCCCGAGAACGCCTCGACGTTGTAGCGGTCGTAGCTGTTCGAGACGATCTTGTCCCGAAACGCGTTGTCGTCCGACGCCACGGCCGGGCCGTCGCGGTCCTCACCCGAGATCGTTATTCCGGCCCAGTTTCCGTCGCTCGTGTTGTTCTCGATCGTGGATCCGTCCGCATCCGGATGCGCACTACCGCACCCGAACGACGACCCATTTCGACATCCGTCCGGCGGACTCGACGCGCACGCGCGCGAAACGAGCCGCCCGTGAGGTGCGCAGACGTGCGGACACCCGCCTCAAAGGAGCGCCCCTATTCACGTTGAGAGCGCGACGAGCGATCGCCGGACCCCGGCGTGAGCGCGCAAGCACCACGCGTGCTGTAACGCCACCCGGAGCGGCGAACGTGACGCGAGCGCCGTTCACCGTGCGTCGCGCGCGCAGCTGGAGCGGGCCGCCGAGCGGCACGCGGCCGGTCCGAACCGTGCGCGTGCGCCGACCGGGTCCCCTCACATGGAGCATGGGCGGTGCGCCAGCGCGGCCGCGGACGGCACGAAGCTTGACCGTTCCACCGCTCGCGAGCCCCAGACTCCGAACTCGGGCTATGGACACGCCCGCGCCGTCCGCGACACGGATCACCAGACCGGTGCGCGGCCCCGTCGCTCCCTTCACTGCCAGCGATCGACCGATCTCGAGTGGATCGCCGAGCACCTGCCCGATGCCAGGTCTCGACGCCGCAGCCGTCCCGGGTTGGTTCGCGGTGATTTCGAATCCTGGAGGCGATTCGACGTCTCCTGACGAAAGCGAGCGCTGAAGAGCCACGTCGTCGCAAAGGGCGGCCGTCACAAAGGGTCCGAGCCAGCTGTCGTTGCATCCGCCAGCCGCAGCTGCCTTGAGCCTTCGGAAGAAGGTGCGGTCGGTGGGGCGATCGGCCGTTGGGTCCTTGAAGCGATCCTGGCTCCCAGGGCTGCCCGGGGCGTTTCCCAAGGGGTCGGCCGGCCCGGGATCCTTACCCCACCGGCCGTCCCACGCCGCCCAGCTGGCGGCTTCGGGCGGGTCCTCGGAGCTGAGGGGAAACGGCTTCAGACAGGTCGCACAGCTCACGTCCGGGTTGTTGCCCCAGGATGCGCCTCCGTCGAAGCGAGCCTCCGGAAGGGGTGAGACGCCGAGCGGATTCGCGCTGGTCTGATGACAGCGAAGGCGAGAGCAGGGACGAGGATAGGCGGCGTGCGTACCCCTGCCGAGGTACACGGCGACCCTGTTCGCGACGGTCTGCTCGAGCGCGAGCGCCAGATAGCGCCAGGGTGGCCCGTTGTGCGCCGCGAAGGCGACATTGTGCAGGCTCTCTCGTCCACCCGCGCGAGAAACGGAGACAGTGACGCCCTCCCAGTCGCCCTCGTGGTGGTCGAGTGGATAATCGTTGTAGCGCAGGTACCACCAGTAGTCGAGGTAGAGCATCGAGCCGCGACGAAGCGGGTGATAGTAGATCGCCGACCGCGGGCCTCGATCACAGTCGTACACGGCACCGGCTCGGCACTCGGGGTACGGCGACTTGTAGGCGCCGTCGTGCTCGGCGAGGTCGATGTAGGCGTCCGAACCACTGAACTGACTCCGCAGCAGGCCGTCGATGCCGTCGAACGGCTCGCAGGGGTCGCTCAGGATGCGTCGGTTGCGGCAGACCTGGAGATCCGGCTCCCCCAAGAAGGACCCAACCTCGAGGGGCCGCCAGTGCTCCGCGGAATCGAACCACAGCCACGGGCGGTAGCGCATCGCCAGCGAGGTGAGATCCTCGCCGCGTCGCGGTGGCGGCGGTGGCGGCGGCGGGGGCGGCGAGCCATCGTCCGGGTTCGGCGGCGAGCCGTCGTCCGGGTTCGGCGGCGAGCCGGGGGTCGCGGGCAGGCCGTCGTTCACGTAGCGGGCCACCGCGAAGTCCGGATTGCTGCCGTTGAAGCCCGCCGCGACGATCCGGCCGTCGTTCGCCATCGCGCCGGCGTACGCGTGGTTGGTGCCGGTGCCGAAGTCGGTGAGGACGGTTCCGTCGCCGTTCTCGCCAAAGCCCTTGTCGAGCGCGCCGTCCTGCGTGTAGCGCGCGAGCACGAAGTCGTAGCCGGACTTGCCGATCGCCACGATCTTGCCATCCGTCTGCGGCTCGATGGCGTGAACGTGGTCCGAGATATCGCTCATCTCGGTCGTCTGCTTGCCGTCCCCGGAGAAGCTTGTGTCGAAGCTGCCGTCGGGCTTGAAGCGCGCGACCGCGAACGCGTTGTTCTGCCAGCCGCCGGGAGCGGAGCCGCCCCCAACCACGATGTCACCGTCAGGCTCGACGGCGACGGCGTGGGCCTGGTCGTTGCCGGCGGAGATGTCGAACTTGACCCTCCCCTCCGTACCGAAGCTGTCGTCGAGCACCCCGTTCGGGTTGAAGCGCAGCAGGGCCATGTCGATCCAGCGGTCTTGGGTGCTGGACGCATAGCCGGCTGCGAGAATCTTGCCGTCCGGCTGGATTGCCAGCGCGTAGGCTGTATCGCCGTTCTCAGGGGGGACGTGCGCCAAGACCCGCCCGTCGGTGCCGAACGTCGGGTCGAGATCTCCTGCGCTCGTGTATCTCGCGAGCGCGAAGTACTCGCCGCCCGCGCCGCCGACGCCGGCCGTGACGATCTTCCCGTCGGATTGGATCGCTACGGCGCGGGCCACGTCGCTGCCGTCGAAGTCGGTCGTCCGCTTCCCGCCGTCGCCGAAGCCCGTGTCGAGGTCGCCGTCGTGATTCAACCGCGTGAGAGCGAAGTCACCGGCGTAACCTTCATCGGAGTTGGCGGCGCTGCCCACCACGACGATCTTGCCATCGGTCTGGAGCGCGAGCGCCTCCGCCCTGTCGAAATCCTCGAAGTCGACGGCGACCCTCCCATCGCCCGCAAACGTCTCGTCGAGCTCGCCATCGACGCGATAGCGCAGGACGCCGAAGTTGCCGGAGAAGCCCGAGGTGAAGGCCGCCTTTCCGACGGCGACCACCTTGCCGTCGAACTGGACCCCCACGCCGGACGCCTCGTCGGCCTCGCCGGCGAAGTCGGTCGTGGCCCTACCGTCGCCGCTGAAGGCGAGGTCCAACGAGCCGGGGTTGGCGTACCCCGCGGACGCGGCCGCCGCGAGCACCACCAGCGCGCAGCCGATGGCGGCGCACGTCCTTGCGAGCAGGCGAACAGCAGGGGCCAACGAGTCGTCTCCAACGCCCCCGTCCGTCTCCCCTGACCACCGAAGGCTCCGAGCACTGCGCGAGTCCGTTCGAGTATCAACGTAAGCGTGGCCGCGGTAGAAGTCAATTCACCGAAATGGGTGGTTGGCTTGGACCACGGTGCCCTGCTGCTCGCTGGGCAGTCCACTCACCTTCTTACTGGCAACGAAGACGCGATATAGATCGATCAGCGGTCCGACGCCGTCTCGAGATCGGTGCTCGGCGCCTGACCGCCGCAGCCGAACCGCGCGCACGCCTCACGCGCGGCGCGCCCATTCGGCTATCGCAGCCGCTTCCGCAGCAGGCGATCGAGCTGGTGGCCTTCCGGCTCCGCCTCCTCGGCGAACCGCCGCGGATCCGACTGCTCGAGGCGCCCGGTGTGGCCTGCACCAAGGTCGGCTGCAGCCGGCGGTTGAAAGACCGAACTTGGTGTCATCGCACGACGGTAAACGGGTTGCGCGCCCCACGACAAGGGCGCGTCCGGGCGTCCCTCCTCGAGGCGCGCGGCCTCGTCAGTGACCCGTGCTGAGGTAGAGGTGGGGCAGCCAGTCACGATCCTGGCCGCCATCTGGAAACGGATAGAACCCGCCTGATTGCATGCAGCTCCCAGTGTTGGCGGTGTGATCGAGACCGAGCGAGTGGCCCATCTCATGACAGGCGACGTGGTCGGCCCGGAGCGCAGAATCGGCCAGGTAGAAGTGGTTGTAGAAGTTGTGTCCATGCGTGTAATGGCCGGTGTTGTAGTCCCAGCCCTCTTCGATGGTCGCGAGTCCGAACCATCCGGTGTCCCCGTAGCTCCCGTGAATTGCATGAATGCGGGAGCCATCGTGACTGGAGACGCCGTGCGTCTGAACGGTTTGCGTGAACCAGTAGACGTGCGCTCGCGTGGTCGCGGTGCCCCAGTAGCCGAGACCGCCCAAATCGCCGCTGTAGACGGGGAATCCGCGCGTATGCATGTGGACCCAGTTGCCCGTCCTGCCGTCGATCCAGCGATGGCCGAGCGCGGAGGCTGCCGACGGGCAGACGAGGGTGCCGGCCATCAGGATCGCGACGACCGCTCGCCTCACGGGAGCAATCTCTCGAGCTCGGCGACGGACTTGCCGCGGATCTCGTCCGCGACCGGACCCTCGATGAGTGGCTGCAGACGACCATCGACGAGGGCGACCCGGCCGTCCGGTGCGACCGGCAGCACGGTTCCGTCGTTCGACTGTCGCTGACGCAGGAAGAGGACGTAGTCCTGTCCGGCTGCGTAGGGCGGATCGCCTTCGGCCCCGTGGAGCGCTTCGAACTTCGTTCGGAACACCACCGTCGGATCTGGCGGATTGCCTCGCAGGCGGCTGCGAATCGCCACGGCAACGCGCTCGGTCGGGATGGGCTCGGTATCCCGGCCGGCGGACTCGGGGTCGTGACGAAGAGACGGACCGGACGAGATCTGCTCGACACGAACGCTGACGATCGCCTCGGAGCGCACGGCGAGCTCCCGTAGGCTCTGTGGCCGGTACGCCCACACGGGCTGCGACGGAGGCGGGCCGATGTTTGCTCGCCGGTCGTCCTGAGACGGCGCGGTGACGTGCTCGCCGGGACTCGAGGCGAGCAGCAGCCCCGAGGTGGCGGCCGCCGCCGCCAAGGCCGGCACTACCAGCCGGCGGCGCGCCGCCGGAAAGCCCCCCATAAACCAACAGTACCAGGATGTGCAAAATGCGCCCGTCACGCACGGTTCCTTAGTGATCACGAACACTTTCGACACGTCGAGCAAGGTCAAGACGATCAAGGCGCAGAAGGGCAGCAACGCCGTGCTCGCGGAGGAAGATCTTGCCCATACGGCGTTCACCGCCTGCGCGATCATGGTCGTCCCGTCCGAGCGGCTGGCGACCGGGATCGGCGGCTCGGCCACGTTCCGCCAGATCGGCCTGGCGCTCGGGGCCGCCGCCTTGGTGGCGCTGTTCGGGACACTGGCGCTCACCGAGGTCCTGGATGCGTTCGACCGCAGCTTCCTCTTCATGGTGGCGTGCGGCGCGGCGTCGAGCCTGACGCTGTTCGTGCTCGCCATGCTGATGCGCGGACGCCGTCCGCCGGCCGCGGAGGCCATCGCGGCGCCGGCCGTGGGCGACAGGACCTGAGGCGGCGACGGAGATGGTCGCGGAGATACCGCGGCTGACGGAGATCCCGGACGCCGAGGCCCAGGATCCGTACGTGCTCTCGCCCGTAGAGCAGTCCGAGCTCCTGGCGGGTCACCCCTGGTCCAGCTTCGCGGTGCTCGGTGACTCGATCGCGATGGGCATGGGCGACCCGACCGAGGGCTACGCCAGGGCCACGTGGGGAGGACGCGTGGCGGCCGCCCTCGCCAGGGAGCGCGAGGGCGCCACCTACGCGAACCTCGCCCAGCACGGCGCGAAGGCGGCCGATATCCGCGACTCCCAGCTCGGTCCGGCGCTCGATCTCGAGCCCGACCTGGTCGCACTGATAGGAGGCGGCAACGACTGCCTGTTCGCCGAGGAGTTCGACATCGCGCCCGTCAAGGCCGCGATCGACGACACAGTGGTGGCGCTGGCCGACGCCGGGGCGACGGTCGTGACCTACGAGACCGTGGACTTCCCGCGCGCGTTCCCAGATCCGGACTTCGAGGAGTTCAACCGCCGCCTGATGGACCTGTACGCGGCGACGCGCGAGATCGCGTGGGAGCGGGGGACGCCGCACGTCGACTGCTACATCCAGCCCTGGTCGTCCGAGCCCTACTTGTTCAGCGAGGACCTCCAGCGTCCGACCACGAGGGCGCAGGCGCTCGCCGCGAGCATGACGATCAGGGTGTTCGGCGAGCACCTGCGAAGTGACGGGCGCTGAGCGCCGAGCCCGGCCGCGCGCGGGCGGGCCGGGCCGCCGCCCTACCCCTGCTGCCCCGCCATCGCCTCGGCGGCGCGCTCCTCCATCTCCTCCGGGGGCACGTCCTCGACGTGGGTCGCCAGGTGCCACTTGTGCCCGAAGGGGTCCTCGATCTGGCCGGTCCGGTCGCCGTAGAACTGGTTCTCGACCGCCCTGAGCTCGGTGGCGCCCGCGTCCAGCGCCGCCTGGAAGACGGCGTCGACGTCCTCGACGTACAGGCTGATCGTGACCGGCGTGCCGCCGATCGTCTTGGGTCCGCGGGCGTCCATCTCCGGGTGCTCGTCGGCGAGCATGACGAGGCCGCGACCGATGTCGATCTCGGCGTGGCCGATCTTGCCGTCGGGGCCGCCCATCCTCATCCGCTCCTTCGCGCCGAACGCGCGCGTGTAGAACTGGATCGCGGCGTCGGCTCCGTCGACGATCAGGTACGGCGTGACCTGCGGATAGCCGTCCGGTATCGGCTTGACGTCGGCCATGCGGTGTCCTCCTCTGGTTGCCTCGTGCCTGTGCGGGCGCACACTATCCGGCACGCGAGGCCGGGCGGCGTGGCGGGGCCCAGCGAGCCGGGCCCCGCCACCGTCCTCAGGCCGCGACCTGCGCGGGCTGCGGC
>JALZEZ010000059.1 GCA_030861775.1 Actinomycetota bacterium | reverse complement strand
TGCCCGGGTAGAGCCCCTCGGCCGGCGGCCCGTGCGGCGCCGAGGCCGCCTGCCGGATCTCCGCCCGCGTGCAGTAGCAGGGGTACAGCCGCTCCCCGAGCGCCCCGAGCGCCTCCTCGTACAGAGCCAGCCGCTCCGACTGCCGCACCACCGGCCCGTCCCAGTCGATCCCGATCGCCCGCAGGTCCGCGAGCTGCTCCTCCTCGCACCCCGGCCGCACCCGCTGGCGGTCGAGGTCCTCCACCCGCATGAGGAACTCCCCGCCCGCCGAGCGCGCGAACAGCCAGGCGAGCAGCGCCGTCCGCAGGTTCCCCAGGTGGAGTGAGCCGGTGGGGGAGGGGGCATAGCGACCGGTACCGTCTGGCACGTGGCGGAGAAGCTACGCGAGTACGAGCGCAAGCGGGACTTCCAGAAGACCAAGGAGCCCGCCGCCGGAAGGCCCAAGGGCCGCGCGAAGCGGCGCGCGAAGGGGGACGACCGCCCCCGCTTCGTCGTCCAGGAGCACCACGCCCGCCGCCTGCACTGGGACCTGCGCCTCGAGCGCGACGGCGTGCTCGCGAGCTGGGCCATCCCCAACGGCATCCCGCAGGACCCCAAGGAGAACCGCAAGGCGGTCCACACCGAGGACCACCCGCTCGAGTACATCGATTTCGAGGGGGACATCCCCAAGGGGGAGTACGGCGCCGGGACGATGAAGGTCTGGGACAGCGGCACCTACGAGTGCGAGAAGTTCCGCGACGACGAGGTCATCGTCACCTTCCACGGCGAGCGCCTGACCGGCAAGTACGTCCTCTTCCGCGCCGGCAAGGACGAGAAGGACTGGATGATCCACCGCATGGACCCGCCGGTCGATCCCGACCGCGAGCCCATGCCCGAGCGCCTCGTCCCGATGCTCGCCGCCGCCGGGCAGCTACCGAGGGACGAGGACAACTACTCGTTCGAGATCAAGTGGGACGGGGTGCGCGCGATCGTCTACTCCGAGCCGGGGCGGATGCGGATCGAGGGCCGTCGCCTGACCGAGATGACCGAGCGCTATCCGGAGCTGCGCCCGCTCAACCGCCAGCTCGGCTCGCGCGACGCGGTGCTCGACGGCGAGATCGTCGCCTTCGACGACAGCGGCAAGCCCAGCTTCGAGCGCCTCCAGCACCGCATGCACCTGACCGGCGACAGCCGCATCAAGCGCCGGGCCAAGGAGATCCCGGTCGTGTACGCGATCTTCGACCTGCTCCACCTCGACGGCCGCAGCCTGCTCGACCTCCCCTACGAGGAGCGCCGCCGCCGGCTGGAGGAGCTCGAGCTGGAGGGGCCGAACTGGCGCACGCCGGCGGCGCACCCGGGGGAGGGGATGGCGCTGAAGGAGGCCAGCGAGCAGCAGGGCCTCGAGGGCATCGTGGCCAAGCGGCTCGACTCGCGCTACGAGCCGGGCCGCCGCAGCAGCGCCTGGATCAAGGTCAAGAACAAGCGCCGCCAGGAGCTCGTGATCGGCGGCTGGCTCCCGGGCGAGGGCAAGCGCGAGAGCACGATCGGCGCCCTGCTGGTCGGCTACCACACCCCCGACGGGCGCTTCCGCTTCGGCGGCCGGGTGGGCACGGGCTTCACCCAGAAGGCCCTGCGCGACCTGGAGGAGCGGCTCGCCCCGCTGCGCCGGGATCGCACACCGTTCGAGGGCGCCCCGCGCCCGCCCCGCGGCGCCGTGCACCTCGAGCCCGAGCTGGTCTGCGAGGTCGAGTACAGCGAGTGGACCACCGAGGGCATCCTGCGCCACCCCGCGTACAAGGGGCTCTGCGCGGGCATGGACCCGCGCGAGATCGTCCTCGGCGACGAGGAGGTGGCCGAGCACGTGCCCGAGGCCGCCGACCAGGGCGTGCTCGGCTCGCTCCAGGAGCTCCCGGCGAAGAACGCCTACGAGGCCACCGTCGACGGCCGCAAGCTCCGCCTGACCAACCTCGACAAGGTCCTCTACCCCAAGCCCGGCTTCACCAAGGGCCAGGTGATCGACTACTACGCGCGGATCGCGCCCGTGCTGCTGCCGCACCTGCGCGGCCGGCCGCTCACGCTCAAGCGCTACCCGGACGGGGTGGAGGGCGAGTTCTTCTACGAGAAGCAGTGCCCGTCGCACCGCCCGGACTGGGTCGAGACGGCCTCGATCTGGAGCCGCCACAACAAGAACAACATCGACTTCTGCCTGGCGAACGACCTCCCGACGCTCGTCTGGGCCGCCAACCTGGCCGACCTCGAGCTGCACACCTCGCTCTCGCTCGCGGCGGAGATCACCCGCCCCACGATGATGGTCTTCGACCTCGACCCCGGCCCGCCCGCGGACATCGTGGACTGCTGCCGGGTCGGCCTGTGGGTGCGCGAGCTGTTCGAGAACCTCGGCCTGGAGTGCTTCCCGAAGACCTCCGGCTCGAAGGGCCTCCAGGTCTACGTGCCGCTGAACGTCGAGACGAGCTACGACGAGACCAAGCCGTTCTCGCGCGCCGTGGCCGAGCTGCTCGAGAAGCAGCACCCGGGGCACGTGGTCTCGCGCATGACCAAGAGCCTGCGGCCGGGCAAGGTGCTCGTGGACTGGAGCCAGAACGACGAGCACAAGACCACCGTCAACGTCTACTCGCTGCGCGCCAAGGAGCGGCCCACGGTGTCGACGCCGGTCGACTGGGACGAGGTCGAGGCCTGCCTGCGCAGGAAGAAGGCGGACGTGCTTACGTTCACGTCCGACGAGGTGCTGGCCCGCGTGGACGAGCGGGGGGATCTCTTCGCACCGGTGCTGACGCTGAAGCAGGAGCTGCCGAGCTTTTGAGACTTCGCAGGCCGCGCACGGAGGCGCGTAGCTGGAGCAGGCGGTTGGTCGACGAGGAGTCGCGCGACTTCCTCCAGACCGAGCTGGAGGAATCGCGCGACGTGTACCGCACCTCCGCGGGCGAGTTCATGCTCGGCCCGCTCTGCCGCGACGTGTTCGCCAGCGCGCCGACGACCGACATCCGCTGGCTGAAGGAGCGCGGGGTCGACGGCGGCGCCTTCTACGAGCGCGAGCTGGCGCCGAGCTGGGAGGGGCTGGACCGCGAGGAGCGGGCGCGGCGGATCGAGCGCTTCCTGGAGCTGTCGAACCAGCTCGGCGGGGTGGTCGGGAACGGCTCGCAGCCCGCGCCCGAGATCCGCGACCTGATCGCGACCGTCCACGTGAAGGTGATCCTCCTGGCCTGGGCCTTCGACCGCACCTACGGGTTCGTGGACCGCATCTTCAACGGGCCGCTCCAGTACCGCGAGCATCTCCGGACCGCGAACTAATCTTCCGGGCCATGGCGTACCCCCGGCCGGGCCTCGAGCCGGCTCCCGAGGTGGAGGCCCTCCACGCGGCCGATGCCCGGTTGCAGCACCTGGGCGCGATCACGGAGGCCGCGCTCGCGCACCTCGAGCTGGACCAGCTCCTGGACGAGCTGCTGACCCGCCTGCGCGGCATCCTCGGCGCGGACACCGCGGCGACCCTGCTGCTCGACGCCGACACGGGCGAGCTCGTCGCACGCGCCGCGAAGGGTCTCGAGGAGGAGGTCGAGCGCGGCACCCGGATCCCGATCGGCGGCGGCTTCGCAGGGCGGATCGCGGCCGAGCGCAGGCCCGTGTTCCTGCCGAAGGTGGACAGCTCGAACGTGCTCAACCCGATCCTCCTGGAGAAGGGCGTGGCATCGCTGCTCGGCGTGCCGCTGCTCGTGGAGGGCGAGGTGATCGGGGTGCTCCACATCGGCTCGCTCACCCCGCGCGAGTTCAGCCCCGACGACGCGGAGCTGCTCCAGCTCGCGGGCGACCGCATGGCGCTGGCCATCGACCACGCGCGGCTGTTCGAGGCCGAGCGCACGGCGCGCGCCACGGCCGAGCGGCGGGCGCGCGAGCTGGCCCAGCTCCAGGCGATCACGGACGTGGCGGTGGGCCACGCGTCGCTCGACTCCGACGTGCTCTCGGAGATGCTGGAGCGGGTGCGCGACGTGCTGTCGGTGGACACCGCGGCGCTCCTGCTCGTGTCCGCCGAGGGCGACGAGCTGGTGGCGCGCGCCGCGAGCGGGCTGGAGGAGGAGGTCGAGCGCGGCGTGCGCATACCGATGGGCCGCGGCTTCGCCGGTCGCATCGCCCAGCAGCGCACGCCGGTCCTGCTCACGGACCTGAGGAACGAGGAGGAGGTGCTGAACCCGCTCCTGCGCGACAAGGGCATCCGCACGCTGCTCGGCGTGCCGCTGGTCGTGGAGGACCGGGTGGTCGGGGTGCTCCACGTGGGCTGCCTCGACGAACGCGCCTTCACGCCCGTCGAGTCCGGCCTGCTCGAGCGCGCGGCGGACCGCATCGCGCTGGCGGTGGACCGCGCCCGGCAGCACGCCGTCGCGGGCCTCCTCCAGCGCACGCTCCTCCCCGCCAGTCTCCCCGAGGTCCCGACCCTCGACATGGCCGCCCGCTACGTGCCCGGCGCCGACGACACCCAAGTGGGCGGCGACTGGTACGACGTGATCGCGCTGCCCGGCGGGCGCGTGGGTGTGGCGATCGGCGACGTGGTGAGCCGCGGCGTGCGCGCCGCCGCGGTGATGGGGCAGATGCGCACCGCCCTGCGCGCGTACGCGCTCGAGGGCAGCCCGCCGGGCCCCGTGCTCGACCGCCTCGACCGGCTGGTGCGCGGGCTGGAGGAGCGCGAGATGGCCACCGTCGCCTACCTCGTGCTCGACCCCGCCGACGGGAGCCTCTCGTTCTCCCTGGCGGGCCACCTCCCGCCGCTCGTCATCTCGCCGGACGGCGAGACCCGCTACCTGGAGGGTGTCCGCTCGCGGCCGATCGGCGTGACCGCCGCGCGCGGGTACGAGGAGGCCGAGGCCCGGCTCGAGCGGGGCGAGACGCTCGTGCTCTACACCGACGGGCTGGTGGAGCGCCGCGGGGTGCCGCTCGACGACGGGCTGCGCACGCTGCGGGAGATCGCGGCCGGGCTGGCGGGCCAGGCGCCGGCGGAGCTGTGCGAGCGCCTGGTGGACGCGCTGGTCGGCCGGTTCGCGGCCGACGACGTGGCGCTGCTCGCGATCCACCTGCCGGCCCACGTCGCCGAGCGGCTCGAGCTGAGCCTGCGGGCGGAGCCGACCTCGCTGGCCGTGATGCGGCGGGCGGTCCAGGACTGGCTGGCCCGCGTGGGCGTGACCGAGGTACTCGGCTACGACGTGCTGGTGGCCGTGGGCGAGGCGGCGGCCAACGCCGTCGAGCACGCGTACGGTCCGAGCGCGGCCCGCTTCGCCCTCGAGGTGGGCGTCGAGGACGAGGACCTGGTGGTCGTCGTGCGCGACGAGGGCCGCTGGCGCGAGGCGCGCGGAGCGCACCGCGGCCGCGGCCTCGCCATGATGGAGCGGCTCATGGACGACGTGCAGGTGACAAGCGACGAGCGCGGAACCGTGGTGACCATGCGACGCAAGCTGGAGCGCAGCCAGTGATCGCCGGCTCCACGCCCCCGCAGATAACGCTGGACGACCAGGTGGTGGTGGCGGCGCTGCCGGAGGAGATCGACCTGGCCAACGCGCGCGGGATCGGTTCGATCGTCGCGGCGGCGGTGCCCAACGACGCGGTCGCGGTCGTGCTCGACCTGTCGGGCACGAGCTACCTCGACAGCTCCGGCGTGCACCTCATCTTCGATCTGGCGGACCGGCTCCTGGCCCGCCAGCAGCGGCTGGTCCTGGCCGTGCCCGAGACCTCGCACGTCCGGCGGGTGCTGGAGCTGGTCGACGTCGGCGTGGTGGCCCCGATGGAGGCCGACCTCGTCGCCGCGAAGCGGCGCGCGCGCGGCTGAGCCGAAACTAGCGCCCGGCCGGCGCGTTCACACAGGCGTGCGCCTCGTGCTCGCCCTGGCCCTGCCGCTGCTGGTGCTCGCCGCCCCGGCGGAGGCGCGCCGGATCGACCGCTGCGAGCTGCCGCGCGCCGCGAAGGTCGAGGGCCGGAGCGACCGCGTGGTCGTGTGGTCGTTCGAGCGGCTCGACAGCGACGGCGACCCGTGGGGCAAGGTCGTCGCCTGCCGCCGCAGCACGGGCGCGAGCATGCGGCTGGCCGAGACCTGGGACTGGATCGGCGAGCACAACGCGGTGCCGGAGGTCAGGGTCGCGGGCGGGTACGCGGCGATCTATCAGGAGGGCCACGACCACTACTCGACGCGGTTCAGGACGCTCTGGGTCTTCGACGTCGAGCGCCGCCGCCGCGTGCACTTCGACTGGATCGTCTTCGACCCCCCGTTCGGCGAAGCGATCCAGGGCGGGATGCCGGCGCTCGTGCTCGCGCCGACCGGCGCGGTGGCCTACGTCGTCCGGCGCGAGTCCGACCGCGACCACAACGGGCGCGTGGTGGCGCGGGTCGCGGTCCGGGCGATGGACGCCGGCGGCCGGCGGCTGCTCGACAAGGGCGAGGGCATCGACCCGGCCTCGCTCCGGCTCGACGGCGCCACGGTCTCCTGGACGAACGGCGGCGAGCCCCGCTCGGCCACGCTCCGCTAGCCCCGGCGCACCCCCGCTGAAGGAACTCCCGGGCGGCGGGCGAATCCCCCCGGCGTGAGCCGCACCGGCACCCAGGCCCTCACCCTCTCGGCCGAGATCCGCCAGCGCTTCGAGGAGTTCTCGCGCTCCCAGAAGGACGTGGGCCAGTACATCGTGGACCACCTCGACGAGGCCGCCTTCCACACCGCGGAGGAGCTGGCCCGCCGCGCGAACACCTCCAGCTCGACCGTCGTGCGCTTCGCGCAGGCGCTGGGCTTCGAGGGCTTCCCCGAGCTCCAGGCGGCCGCGCGCGAGGAGTACCGCCGCGCCCGCGAGACCGGCGGCCCGGCGGTGGACTCGCTCGACACCCCGCCGCTCTTCCCGATCGACCAGACCGAGCTCGAGGCCGCCCTGGCCGCCGACCACGTGAACGTGGCCGAGACCGCCCGCAAGCTCGACCGCGACGAGGTGGCCGCCGCCGTGGAGCGGATCTCGCGCTCCGAGCACACGCTCCTGTGCGGCACCGACCAGATGGCCTTCTTCGCCAGCTACCTGCGCCACCTGCTGATGCTGCTGGACCTCCGCTGCGAGGTCGTGGCCAGTCCCAGCCAGGAGGGCCTGGCCCGCCTCGGCCGGATCGACGAGAACACGCTCGTCGTCGGCTTCTCGGCCGGGCGCCCGCACCCGCTCGTCGTGCGCGCCATGAAGCTCGCCCGCCACCGCCGCGCCGGCACGATCGCGATCGCCGACGCCACCCTCTCCGAGGTGGCCAAGCTGGCCGACCAGCGCCTCTACTACTCGTCGAACAGCCCGGCCTTCGTGCGCTCCCACACCGCGCTGCTGGGCCTCATCCAGGCGCTCGCGTACGGCGTGTACGCGCTGGACGAGTCGGCCTACGCCGACCGCATCAAGGCCTTCCGGCTGAAGTAGCCGCGGGCGGGGGCGCCGCGCGACGTGAAGCACCCGGGCCGCGCGCGCCCGCGCGTATAGTGCTTGGCGTGAAGGAAGCAGCCACCTTCCGCGTCAAGGCCGGCCTCGCCGAGATGCTCAAGGGCGGGGTGATCATGGACGTGGTCACCGCCGAGCAGGCGCGCATCGCGGAGTCCGCGGGCGCCGCCGCCGTGATGGCGCTCGAGCGCGTGCCCGCCGACATCCGGGCCGCCGGCGGCGTGGCCCGCATGGCCGACCCCACCAAGATCGAGGAGATCCAGTCGGCGGTCACGATCCCGGTGATGGCCAAGGCCAGGATCGGCCACTTCGCCGAGGCGCAGGTGCTCCAGGCGCTCGAGGTCGACTACGTGGACGAGTCCGAGGTGCTCACGCCGGCCGACGAGGCCAACCACATCGACAAGTGGAAGTTCAAGGTCCCGTTCGTCTGCGGGGCCACCAACCTGGGCGAGGCGCTGCGCCGGATCGCCGAGGGCGCGGCGATGATCCGCACCAAGGGCGAGGCGGGCACCGGCAACGTGGTCGAGGCCGTGCGGCACATGCGCACGATCCAGGGCGAGATCCGGCGGCTGTCGTCGATGGACGAGGCCGAGATCGCCACCGCCGCGAAGGAGCACCGCGCGCCGCTCGAGCTGGTCCGCGCCGTGGCGGAGAAGTGCGGACTGCCGGTGGTGAACTTCTCGGCGGGCGGCATCGCCACGCCGGCCGACGCCGCGCTGATGATGCAGCTCGGCGCCGAGGGCGTGTTCGTGGGCTCGGGGATCTTCAAGTCGGAGGACCCGGAGCGCACCGCGAACGCGATCGTCGAGGCCACCACGCACTACGACGACCCGGAGCGAGTCGCGCGCTCGTCGCGCGACCTGGGCGCCGCGATGTCGGGCATAGAGATCGCCTCGCTGGGCGAGGACGGCCTGCTTCAGACGCGCGGCTGGTAGCCGGGTGGTAGTCGGAGTACTGGCCCTTCAGGGCGACTTCGAGGCGCACGCGGGCGTGCTCACGAGGCTGGGCGCCGAGGCGCGGATAGTCCGCACCCCGTCCGACCTCGACGGCCTCGACGCGCTGGTCCTGCCGGGCGGCGAGAGCACGACGATGACGCTGGGGATCGAGCGCGAGGGCCTGGCCGGGCCGTTGCGGGAGCTGGTGACCGGCGGCACGCCGGTGCTTGCCACCTGCGCGGGCATGATCGTGCTCGACCGCGACCACCTCGACCTGCTCGACGTGACCACCCGGCGCAACGCGTTCGGGCGCCAAGTTCGCAGCTTCGAGGCGGACCTCGAGCTGGACGGAATCGAGGGTGGCCCGATGCGAGCCGTCTTCATCCGCGCCCCATGGGTGGAGGAACATGGAGCGGATGTCGAAGTTCTAGCTAAGGTCGACGGCCACCCGGTGGCCGTGCGGCAGGGAGACGTGACGGCCGTGGCATTCCATCCAGAGTTGACGAGCGACGAGCGACTGCATCGCCTGCTCGTCGCGGCGGGGAAGGCCCGGCCAGCGAAGGAGCCCATATGAAGGACCAACGTGCGGTGGCGCTCGCCCAGATACTCGTCCACTACTCGACCAAGGTGGGCAGGGGCGACACCTGCGTGATCCAGTCCACCACGCCCGCCGAGCCGCTCGCGCTGGCGGTCTACGAGGAGGTGCTGCGCGCGGGCGGGCTGCCGGTGGTGCAGCTCGCGCCCGAGGGCGCCTCGGCGGCGTTCTACGAGCTGGCCGACGAGCACCAGCTCGACTGGGTGTCGCCCCCCTCGATGTGGACGGCCGAGGAGGCCGACGTGCGGATCGGGATCATGGCCGACACCAACCCGCGCGAGCTCCAGAACGCGGACCCCAAGAAGCAGGCCCGGGCCCAGAAGGCGCGCCGCCCGCTGCTCGACACCACGATGAAGCGCGCCGCGGCCGGCGAGCACCGCTGGGCGCTCACCCTGTTCCCCACGCACGCGTACGCGAGCGAGGCGAACATGTCGCTGGCCCAGTACGAGGACTTCTACTACTCGGCCTGTCTGGCTCACGATCCCGACCCGGTCACGGCCTGGACGCGCCAGTCGGACGAGGTCAACCGGCTCGCGGAGTGGATGCAGAACCGCGAGGAGATCCACATCACCGCGCCGGGCACGGACATCACGCTGAACGTCTCCGGGCGCAAGTTCATCCCCTGCGCGGGCGAGCACAACATGCCCGACGGGGAGTTCTTCACCGGGCCGGTAGAGGACTCCGTGAACGGCGAGGTGTCCTTCTCGTTCCCAGCCTCGTACGGCGGGCGCGAGGTGACCGGGGTCCGCTTCCGGTTCGAGGAGGGGCGCGTCGTGGACGCCAGCGCCGACCGCGGCGAGGACTTCCTGATGGAGATGCTCGACACCGACGAGGGCGCCCGGCGCCTCGGCGAGCTCGGCATCGGCACCAACTACGGCATCAGGACCGGCACGAAGGAGATCCTCCTCGACGAGAAGATCGGGGGGACCGTGCACATGGCGATCGGCGCGAGCTACCCGGAGTCGGGTGGCGTGAACGAGTCGGCGGTGCACTGGGACATGGTCTGCGACCTGCGCCAGGGCGGCGCGATCGTGGTCGACGGCGTCGAGCTCCAGCGCGACGGCCAGTTCGTCGTCTGACGGACTGTTACAGGAACGTAAAAAAGGGGTCAGACCCCTTTTTCTTGCGATCCCCCATCCGGGGCGGTTTTGGCCCGCATGGGTCGGGTAACTCCTGTTCGGGGTCAGGAGAGATGAACGTCGATCAGGTCCAGCGCACCCTGCGGGGGCGCATCGCGCGAGCCACGCCCACGGGGGCGCTGGTGCATCGCATGGACATGGCGCGGCGCTTCCTGGCGGGTCCCACGCGGCGGCCCACCCCAAGGGATCGGAGCCCTCGCCCACGCGCCTAGACTGGCCGCATGGCCGGTCACTCCAAGTGGGCGCAGATCAAGCACAAGAAGGCCGTCACGGACTCGCGCCGCGGCGCGCAGTTCACCAAGCTCGCGCGGGCGATCCAGGTGGCGGCGCGCGAGGGCGGCGGGGAGCTGGTCGGTAACCCGGCGCTCCAGCTCGCCGTGCAGAAGGCGAAGGACGCGCGCATGCCGAAGGACAACATCGAGCGCGCGATCGCCAAGGGGACGGGCGCCGGCACGGACGCGGACGCGATCGAGGCCGTGGTGTACGAGGGCTACGGACCGGGCGGCGTGGCGATCCTGGTGGAGGCGCTCACCGACAACCGCAACCGCACCGGGTCCGAGGTGCGGCACACCTTCTCCCGCGCCGGCGGGAACCTCGGCGAGCCGGGCTCGGTGGCCTGGGTGTTCGAGAAGAAGGGCATGATCGTCGTGGACGCGACGCGGGCTGACGAGGACGACCTGATGGTCGCGATCGACGCCGGGGCGGAGGACGTCAACCTCGACGAGAACGTGTACGAGGTCGTCACCGAGCCGGGCGACTTCCAGGCCGCGCGCGAGGCGCTCGAGGGCGCGGGGATCGAGCTCGACTCCGCGGAGCTGACCATGCGCCCGACCAACCGCGTCGAGGTGCCCGAGGACCAGGTCGCGAGCCTGATGCGCCTGCTCGAGGCGCTCGAGGAGCACGACGACGTGCAGGCCGTCCACGCGAACTTCGACGTGGACGCCGGCGTGCTGGAGCGTGTAGCCGCGGCGTGACGCTGCGTGCCGTCGGCGCCGCCGGGCTGGCGCTGGGGCTCTTCGCCGCCTCGGCCGTCGCGCTCGTGCTCGCGCTGTCGCTCGCGCTGGAGCCGCCGCAGCTCGCCCGCGCCGCCGACCCCGGCCGCTGGACCGAGACCGGCCGCTCGACGATTCCGCTCTACTACTACCAGGGGATGACGTCCGACCCCGCGAAGCGCCTGTTCTTCAACGGCGTGCACGTGGGGCTCTACCGCACCGACCAGCACCTGCACGAGGAGGCGCGGCGCGACGACGTGATCCCGTCCGACGTGCACGCCCGCGAGGGCTACAACCACATCGGCGACATCGACTGGGACGCGCGCGAGGGCGGGCGCATCCTGCTGCCGCTCGAGTGCTACTACCCGCGCGCGGCGCCGGACAACACCGAGGACCCGAACAACACCTGCCGCACCGGGGCGATCGGGGTGGCCGACCCGGAGACGCTCGCCTGGCGCTACTACGTGAAGCTCGACCCGGCCGAGATCCCGAAGGCGATGTGGGCCGAGGTGTCGCCGGACGGCGAGCTGCTCTGGACCGGCAGCCGCCGCGACCTGCTCGCCTACGACATGGACGACATCAGGGAGGCGAACGCGCACCCGGCCGCGCCGCCGATCAAGGCCGTGAAGCGGCTGGCGGGCGCGCGGCCGCCGAGCGGGATCACCGGCGCCGCGTTCTTCCGCGGGCGCTTCTACGTCGCCGGGCAGGACAACCCGGCCGGCTTCCAGATCTGGTCGATCGACCTCGAGACCGGGGCGGGGCAGCTCGAGATCGAGCGCGAGGTCGTGGGCGAGTCCGAGGGGATCGAGTTCTTCGAGGGTCTCGGCGGGCAGCTCCACTGGATGATCCAGCCGTACAACCAGGAGAGCGTGCCGACCTACGGCGTCTCGAACGGCACGATCCTGCACTTCACGCCGAAGGACGAGCCGGCGGGGGCCTCCGGCCCGGCGCAGCGGCCGGCGAAGATCCGCCTGACCGCGTCGCCGCGGCACATCCGCTCCGGGCGGGTCACGCGCGTGCGCTTCCGCGCCCGGGCCACGATCGCCGGCCGCGACGAGCCGGTGAACGGGGCGAAGG
>JALZEZ010000556.1 GCA_030861775.1 Actinomycetota bacterium | reverse complement strand
GTTCGGCCCGGTGGCCCGCTCGCGCTCGCCCGGCCCCAGCGGCCAGACCGCCTCCGGCGGCGCCGCGACGCGGTCGCCGCGGGCGAGCACCAGCCCGCCGCCGAGGTCCACCCGGTCGGCGTCGAGCACCAGGCCGTGGACCGGCACCACGACCGTGGCCCGCATCGTGTGCTCGTACAGGGTGCGCTCGAACTCCCCGTAGACGCGCTCGAAGCGCTCCTCGGGGAACTCGAAGCCGGTGGCGTCCTCGTACAGGCGCTCGAGCAGCGCCCGCAGCGCCGGCTCGGAGTCCGCTCCACCGGGGAGGCCGCGCATGCGCAGGTAGGCCTCGGCACCGGTGCCGAGCGCCCGCGCCGCGCGCTCGAAGCTGGGCTGGGAGCTGAGCGAGTCCCAGCGGGCGCCGATGAACTCGGCGGTCAGGGGCTGGTAGCGGTAGAGGACGGAGCCGGTGCCCGGCTCCTCGACGACGTCGTATGGCAGCTCGGCGCCCGCGTTCACGGCCGCCGTCAGCAGCGCGGCGGACTCGAGCGCGAAGTCACGGAGCGCGTCGTGCAGCTCGCGGTTGCGCATGAAGCGGCTTTTCGCCGCCGCGGCGCGCGGTCCTTCGCTAGACGGCTACGACGGTCTTGCCGGCGTCGGCCGGCATGTCGCACGGCCCGTTCGCCCCGAGCCACTCGCGGCCGAACTCCCGCATGTCCTCGATGATGGGGAGCAGGGCATGGCCCTTGTCGGTCAGCGCGTACTCGACCCGCGGCGGGACCTCGGGGAACGTGCGGCGCTCGAGCACGCCCTCGGCCTCCAGCTCGCGGAGGCGGAGCGACAGCGTGCGGGGGCTGATCCCAGCCAGCGAGCGCTCCAGCTCGCAGAAGCGGCTCCGCCCCTGCGCGAGGTCGCGGACGATGAGCATCGTCCACTTCGTGCACACGAGCTCCGCCGTCGCACAGACCGGGCAGGTGTCACTGCGCTTCACAAAGTGAAGTGTAGCGCCGGCCAGCGCCGGAAAAGGGGTCTGACCCCTTTTTTACGTTCCTGTAACAGTCGGTCAGCGGTTGCCCAGCAGCCCACCGATGCCGCCGCCCGCGCCGCCGCCACCGCCACTGCCCGCGGCCGCCTGCACCACGCCCTCGCTCGGCTGCACCAGCACCCAGCCCTGGCCGCTGAAGGCCATCTGCACGGTCTCGCCGGAGCCGCGGCCGATCAGCGTCTTCAGGTTGGCGTCGACCTTGACCTGGGTCTGCACGCCGCTCGACCATGTGATCGCCGCCTGGGCGTCCGCGAACGTGGGCGCGGCGCCGACGTCGAGCAGCACCGGCGGGCCGTCCGAGAGCAGCGCCACCCAGCCGGTGCCGGAGAGCGACATGTTCGTGAGGCCGCCCGACATCGCGGCCGCCACGCCGCCCTCGACGCGCTTGATGTCCCAGTCGATGCCCGCGTCGAACGCGAGCACGTTCGCGCCGTTGCAGGTGATGAAGTCGTTCTCGAGCTGGATCAGGTGGATGTCCTGCGCCTGGTCCGCGAGGAAGACCTCGCCGGTGCCGGCCATCTTCATCAGCTTCGTGCCCTCGCCGGTCACGGCCTTCTTCAGCATCCGGCCCATGCCGCCCGAGCCGGCGTGCTCGAAGGTCACGTCGCCCTGGTAGGCGACCATCGACCCGAGCTTGGCCTGGATGGTGACCTGGTTGAGCTCGACCTTGAGGAGCTTGCTGTTCTGGAGGCTGAAGGCCTCCTGGGACTCGGTCTCGGTGAACTGCCCGAGGGTGCTCTGCATCTTCGATTCCTCCTGCGAGTCGGGGGACCGCGGAGGCTAACCGGTCAGGACCTGCGGCGCAGCCTCTTTTATCCGGGTCGTGACCCACTTGAGCTGGCGCAGCGAGTCCGGATGGCACTCGCTCACGACCGCCAGCAGCTCCTCGTCGCGGGCCGCCTGCGCGCCCTGCCCGAGGATGGTCCAGCCGATCGACACGTCCGAGGCCAGCAGGTAGAGCTCGCGCAGGTCGCCGAGGAGGGAGCCCGCCTCGGTGCTCCGCCCGGACGGCTGCGCGGCCTGCGCGCCGTAGCGCTCCGCGAACGGCGCGAGCCTCTCCACGTGCGCGCGCGAGATCGAGGCCAGCGTGGCGCTCAGGTGGTGCACGTCGTGCTCGTCGCTGTGCCACTCGCGGGCGCGCTCGAGCCCGGCCGCGAGCCGCTCCTCGGCGGCGACGAGCTCGGCGATCGCGGCCTTCACGCCCTCTCCACCCGCGCCTTGCCCGCCTTCAGCAGCGGCTGCCTCGAGACCGGGTCCCACGCGGTCAGCGTCAGCTCGTTCGCCGCCCGGTCGTGGTCGCGGTCCGGCGCGTCCCAGTAGCCGTAGTGGAACGGGACGAACACCACGCCCTCGCGCAGCC
>JALZEZ010000555.1 GCA_030861775.1 Actinomycetota bacterium | reverse complement strand
GCCGACGCCGGCGTGGCCGCGCACGCCGCCACGGCCACCAATCCGCACAGGTACCTCGCGCCCCCGCTCACAGGTCGCCTCGGCGCGAACGTTACAGGTGCCGCCCCGCTAACCTCAGCGGCCGCTATGGCCGTCCGAGTCCGTCTAACCCGCGTGGGCAGCAGGAAGAACCCCGTCTGGCGCGTCGTCGTCGCCGACCAGCGCTCCCCGCGCGACGGCCGCGTGATCGAGCACGTGGGCCGCTACAACCCGCAGACCGACCCCTCCGAGGTCGAGCTGAACGAGGAGCGGCTCCGGCACTGGCTCGAGCGCGGCGCGCAGCCGACGGACACGGTCAAGCGCCTGATGCGCATCCAGGGGATCGCAGCAGGGCGGTAGCCGCCGTGAGGGACCTCGTCGAGTACCTCGCCAAGGCGCTCGTGGACCGCCCCGACGAGGTGTCGGTCGAGGAGTTCGAGGAGGACGACGGGACGATCGTGTTCGAGCTGACCGTCGCCGACGACGACGTGGGGAAGGTGATCGGGCGCAACGGGCGGACCGTGAACGCCCTGCGCACGGTCATCCGGGCGTCGGCGGTGCGGCACAACCGCCGCGTGCTCGTCGACGTCGTCGATTGAGGCCGGCCGGGCGGGTCGGTCGCGCGCACGGGCGCGACGGGAGCTTCTACGTCGAGGGCCCGGATGTCGACTTCCCGGTGGGCACGCGGGTGACGATCGGGGGCGTCGAGGCTTCCACCGACCGCCGGGCCGGCACCGACTCGCGGCCGCTCATCCGGGTGCCGGGCATCGACCCGCGGGAGGTGCGCGGAGAGGCGATACTGGTCGACGCGCCGCTCGGGGAGGGGGAGTACGCGGCCTCGGACCTGGTCGGGTGCTCTGTGCCGGGTGTCGGGACCGTGAGCCGGGTCGTGAACGGTCCCTCGTGCGACGTGCTGGAGGTGGGGGAGGTGCTGGTGCCGTTCGTCGGCGACGCCGTGGTGTCGGTGGACGTGGAGCGCCGCGTGATCGAGGTGGACCGGGAGTTCCTCGGGCTGTGAGCATCGACGTCTTCACGCTCTTCCCGCGCTGGTTCGACTGGTTCCGCGAGCAGCGGCACGTGCGCAACGCGGGGGTCGGGTTCGAGGCCGTGGACCTGCGGGCCACCACGCCGCTGCGGGCCGGACAGGTGGACGACACGCCGTACGGGGGCGGGGCGGGCATGGTGATCCGGGTGGACGTGGTCGAGGCCGCGCTCCACTCTCGCTACGGCGGCGACCCGCGCGGGCGGCGGGTGATCGCCCTGGCGGCGGGTGGGCGGCAGTTCGACGACGCGCTGGCCACGGAGCTGGCCGCCTCGCTGACCGCGGCCCCCGCGTCGGCCGTGCCGTCCGCGTCGGCGGGCCTGACGCTGCTCTGCGGGCGCTACGAGGGCTTCGACGAGCGGGTGCACACCCAGCTCGCGACCGATGTGGTTTCGATCGGCCCTTACGTCCTGGCTGGAGGGGAGCTGGCCGCGATGGTCGTCTGCGACGCGGTGATCCGCAAGCTGCCGGGGGCGCTCGGGGACGAGTCGAGCTCGGTGGAGGAGTCGTTCAGCGAGGCGCTGGCCGGGGACCCGGAGTACCCCCACTACACGCGCCCGCTGGAGTGGCGCGGGGAGCGGGTGCCGGACGTGCTGCTGTCCGGGAACCACGCGGAGATCGCGGCCTGGCGGCGGGAGCAGAGCCGGGCACGGGGGGCCGCGCGGCGCGGCCCGGGTGGCGGCTAGGCGCCTCGCTACCATTGCGCCCCTGCGCGCGACACCGGCCGGGATCGGTGCTCGCGCCCTCTTTTTGCCATGAGCGGAGTGATCGAAAGCCTCGAGCGTGCGCAGTTGCGCAAGGTCCCCCGATTCCAGGCGGGCGATCGGGTGAAGGTCCACTTCCAGGTGGTGGAGGGCAACCGCCGCCGGACGCAGGTCTTCGAGGGCGTCGTGCTGAAGCGCCAGGGCAGCGGCGCGCGCGAGACGTTCACGGTCCGCAAGCAGTCGTTCGGCGTGGGGGTGGAGCGCACCTTTCCCCTGCATTCGCCGAAGATCGAGCGCATCGAGGTGGCCAGCCGCGGCGACGTCCGCCGGGCGAAGCTCTACTACCTGCGCGGCCGCGTGGGGCGCCGCGCGCGAGTGCGCGAGCGCCAGTACACCGGGCCGGAGGCCGCCGCCGAGGCGGTGCTGATGGAAGCGCCATTGGCGGCCGACGCGGAGGGCACGCAGGTGGAGGCGGAGGTCGAGGTGAACCCGGAGGCCGAGGTGCCGGCCGGGGATGCGGCGCCGGAGGGCGAGGCGGCCCCCGAGGGCGACGCGGCCCCCGAGGGCGACGCTCCCGAGGGCGACGCGGCCCCCGAGGGCGACGCTCCCGAGGGCGACGCT
>JALZEZ010000058.1 GCA_030861775.1 Actinomycetota bacterium | reverse complement strand
GGCCGCCGCCGAGCGGGTTGCGGGGCGAGGCATCCGGCTCAGGCCGAAGCTTGAGGCTCGGGTATGCGCGCCGGCGGGGTCTGCGGTGGCGGAAGCTTGCTCGCGGCGCGGGCTCGCGGCCTCCGGCCGTCCTTCCCGAGCCGGCGGCGAGCCTCCGGCTCGAGCGCCGGGTTGTCCCAGCCCACGTCCGGCGGGTTGAGGTCGACCCCAGGCGGGACGATCTCGTCGATCCGGTCGAGCACGTCGTCGGTGAGCGTCACCTCGGGGGCGCCGAGGTACGACTCGAGGTGCTCCATCGTGCGCGGCCCGATGATCGGCGCGGTGATCGCCGGATGCCTCAGGATGAACGCGTTCGCCATGTGGATGACGGTCAGGCCGGCCTCCTCGGCGAGGTCCGCCAGCGCGTCGCAGGCCTCGAGCTTCCGCTGGTTCCCGGGCAGCGACATGTCGTACCGGCTCGGGATGTACGGCGCGCGGCGCGACACGGGGTAGTCGTCCTTGCGGTAGAGGCCGTTCAGCCAGCCGCCCGTCAGCGGGCTCCACGTGATCACGCCCATGCCGTGGCGCTGGCAGGTCGGCAGCACGTCGGACTCGATTCCGCGGACGAGGATCGAGTACGGCGGCTGCTCGCAGACCAGCCGCTCGCGGCCGCGCCGCTCGGCGGTCCACTGCGCCTCGACGATCGCGCTCGCCGGGAACGTCGAGGAGCCGATGTAGCGGATCTTGCCGGCGCGCACGAGGTCGGTCAGCGCGCCGAGTGTCTCGTCGAGGTCCGTGTCCACCTCGAGTCGGTGGATCTGGTAGAGGTCGATCCAGTCGGTGCCGAGCCGGCGCAGGCTGTCGTCCACCGCGCGCGCGATCCAGCGGCGCGAGTTGCCGAAGTGGTTCGGGTCCTCGCCCATCCGGCCGTGGAACTTGGTGGCGAGGACCACGTCGTCGCGGCGGCCCCGCAGCGCCTTGCCGACGATCTCCTCGGACTCGCCCAGCGAGTACACGTCGGCCGTGTCGATGAAGTTGATCCCCGCGTCGAGCGCGCGGTGGACGATCCTGACCGCCTCGTCGTGGTCCGTCTCGCCCCAGGCGCCCAACATCGCGGTTCCGAGGCACAGCGAGCTGACCTTGACGCCCGTGCGCCCCAGCGGCCGGAGCTCCATCGCGCGATCTTCGCACAGGACGAGCTGAGCGCGCGAGCCGGCTCAGGCGGTGGCGGTGGCGCCCGCGTGCACGACCTGCCCGGGCAGCTCGCCGGCCACGAGCCGCTGCCACATCACGCGCCGCCGGGGCTTGCCGCTCGAGGTCCGCTCGATCGACCCCGGCTCCGCGGAGATCACGGCGATGCGCGTGGCCTCGTCGCCCTCGCGCTCGAGCATGGCCGCCACCTCCTCCACCCAGCCGCCCGGGGGCAGCTCGACGAGCGCGGCGAGCACGTTCGCGCCGGCGTGCGTCCCGGCGAGCACCGCGCACTTGCCCTTCGGCACGCCGAACGCGGCGGTGCGCGCCTCCATGTCCTCCACGAAGACAGTCCGCCCCCGCACCTTCACGCTGTCGCCGAGGCGCCCCATCACATAGAGCTCGCCGCCGAGCAGGAAGCCGGCGTCGCCGGTCAGCAGGCGGTCGTCCTCGAAGCGCGTGGAGGCGCCCGGCTCGCCGAGGTACCCCCCGGCCACCGTCGGGCCCGTCACGGCGATCTCGCCCAGGTGGCCCTCGGGAAGCTCGCCTCCGTCCTCGCCGACGATCGCGACGCCCACCCGCGGGTGCGGCCGGCCGCAGCCCACGAGCCACCCGTCGCCGGAGCCGATCCGCTCGGCGTCGGTCAGCAGCGTGGCCTCGTCCGCGGAGAGCGGCTCGCCGAAGCGGGCCCCGCGCCAGTCGGGACGCACCGCGTTCGGGACGTCGCCGAGGGGTACGCCGGTGACCGCGAGGGTGGCCTCCGCGAGGCCGTACGCCGGCAGGAACGCGGACGCTCGGAAGCCGCGCGGCTCGAGCCGGCGCGCGAAGCGGCCGAGCACGTCGGCGTCGAGGCGCTCCGCGCCCACGATCGCGACGCGCCACTCGGAGAAGTCCATCCTCTGCAGCGCCTCGTCGTCGAGCCGCTTGTTCGCGTAGCCGAAGCCGAAGTTGGGCGCGACGCCGAGCTGCGCCCCGTGCACGCCGTAGCACTCGAGCCAGCGCACAGGGTCGCGGATGAACTGCTCCGGGCGCATCACCCACACGTCGCTCTGGTTGACCATCGGGGTGATCATGCAGCCGATCAGCCCCATGTCGTGGTACAGCGGGAGCCAGGTGGCCGTCGCGTCGTCCGGGCGCATCTCCAGCCAGCGGCGGATCATCGCGACGTTGGCCTCGAGGTTCCCCCAGGTCACCCGCACGGCGCGCGGCCGGCCGGAGGAGCCGGAGGTGAACTGGAGGAGCGCGAGCTCGGCGCGCGCCGCGACCGGGGACGCGGCCGGAGGACGCTCGCAAAACTCGATCCGCGCCACGCGCCCGGGCAGGCCCGCCGCCTCCGCCGCATCCTCGACGATCGCCTCGGAGCCCTCGTCGACCAGCACGAGCACCGGCTGCGCGGTGCGGAGGATCGATGCCGCGTGCTCGACGTACTGGGCGCGGTCGCGCATGAACGTGGGCAGCGCGAGCGGGCTGGGCGTGTTCCCGGCCGCGAGGGCCCCCACGAACCCGGCGAAGAACTCGGGCCCGGACCGCAGCACGAGCGAGACCGCTCCCTCGCGCGCGTGACGGAGAGCCGCGACCTGCTCCGCGGCGCCGGTGACGAGCGACGCGAGCCGCGGGTACTCCCACATGGCCCAGCCCCCCTCGTCGTCGGCGAAGCGCACCCCGTGGCCCGCGCGCGGATCGTCCAGCCAGTCGAGCAGACCGGCCACTCGTTAGCTCCGCTCCCGGGCTCTCCGTACGACGGCGGCGAGCTCCGCGACCGTGGAGGCCTCGGCGAACTCCTCGAGCGGGATCTCCACGCCGTGACGCCTCTGGAGCTCCTCGAGGATCTCGAGCGCCAGCAGCGACTCGCCTCCGATGTCGACGAACTCGTCGAACGCCCCCACCGACGGCACCCGGAGCACCGCCTGCCACAGCTCCGCCGCCTCCCGCTCCAGCTCGTCGCGCGGTTCGACGAACACGTGACCGCCGTCGCGTGCGGCGCTCGCGGGGTCGGGCAGCGCGCCGCGGTCGACCTTCCCGTTCGGCTGCACCGGGAAGGCGCCGACGCCGATGAACAGCGACGGGACCATGTAGCTCGGCACGCGCTCGCGCAGGAAGTCGCGCAAGGCCGCGGTCTCCGGGACGCGCTCGCCCTCGCAGACGAGGTAGGCGACGAGCCGCCGGTCGCCGGCCTCCGGCTCCCACATCGTCACGACGCACTGGGCGATGCCGGGGAATGCGCTCAGCGCGGACTCCACCTCGCCGGGCTCGATCCGGAAGCCGCGCACCTTCACGAGGCTGTCGGCTCGCCCGGCGTACTCGAGCACGCCGTCCACGCGGCGCACGAGATCGCGCGTGCGCAGCCAGGTCCCGTCACCGTCGCCGGCGCGCGGGCCGAAGCGCTCGGCCGTGAGCTCGGGCGCGTTCAGGTAGCCGCTCGCCGCGGCGACGCCGCCCACGTAGAGCTCCGCGACCTCCTCACCCCCGCCGGCCTCGCGGTCGGCCAGTGCGATCTCCACCCCCGGGATGGGATCGCCCATCGGCGCCATCGGCCGCGCGTCGTCGGGCGTGCACTGCCAGTGCATCACGAGCGGAGCCTCGCTCAGCGCGTACAGGTTGTGGATGTCGGCGTCGAGCTTCTCGAAGGCCGTGAGCTGGAGTGCCTTCGTGAGCGGCTCGCCGCCGCAGAGCACGTGGCGCACCGCGCTCATCTCGGATCTCTCCACGTGCGAGAGGAAGTGCGCGAAGCCCGACGGGATGAAGCCGAGGAGGGAGACCCGCTCGTCGCGGACGAGCTCGGCCACGGCCCGCAGGTCGCGCTCACGCCCGGCGGGCAGCACCGCCGCGTAGCCGCCCGTGACGTGCGCCCAGACGACCTGACGGAGCACGCTCACGAAGCTCACCGTCGTCCTGAACACGTGGCGGTCCTCGGGGCTCGCGCCGAACCTCCGCACCACCCACGGGATGAACGCCGAGCAGGTGGCGTGCGAGAGCATCACGCCCTTCGGCCGGCCGGTGGAGCCGGACGTGTAGAAGACGAACGCCAGGTCCTCGGGCTCGCCGCGCACCGCCGGTACGTCGTCGGGCTGCCTGGCGAGCTCGGGCGCGTCCCAGCGCAGGTCGAGCACCCGCATGCCGAGCTCACCGGCCGCGCCGGGCACCTGGTCGCCGCGAGCGACGGCCACGGTCGCGCCGGCAAGGCGCAGGGTGGCCTCGAGGCGCGGCCAGGGGTCGGCCGGGTCGAGCGAGAGGCAGGCGGCGCCGGCCTTCAGGATGCCCCACATCGCGGCCACGTAGTCCGACGAGCGCTCCACGAGCAGGGCCACCAGGGCACCGCGACCGATGCCCTGCTCCGCGAGCCACGCGGCCACCCGGCCGGCCCGGGCGTCGAGCTCCGAGTAGCTCCACACCTCGTCCCCCAGGCCCACCGCGGGACGCGCGCCGTGGCGCTCGACGGCGTCCTCGAAGAGATGCTGGAGCACCAGCTCGCTCACCGCGCGTCCTCCCGCCGCGCGCGGATGGCGAGATCCGGCAAGCGCCATTCGCCGTCGCAGCGGTGTGCGGCCACCTCCCCGTCGGCGACCTCGTTGCAGGGCACGACGCGGTTCAGCACGGACCCGCAGCAGTACTCGAGGAAGTCGCCGCGGTCGTGCCCGCCGGTCGCGGCGATCATCGCGAGCGTCGGGTCGAGGCTCTTCCAGCGACCGTCGGAGTCGCGCACGCGCACCCAGCGGTGGCCGCCGAACCCGAACAGGCCGAGCAGGAAGCCGGCCTGGGGCTCGGCCTCGTGGCCGGCGGCGCGGCATTCGCGCATGAGCACGCCCGTCAGGGCGATGCAGTCGCCGACCCGCAGGCGCTCCACCTCGTCGAGGTCTACGCGAAGCGCCGGCGGCAGGATCTGGAAGCGGTAGTCCCGCACGACCCGCATGAACGCCTCGCGCAGCGCCGGGGCGCGCACCCGGTCGGCCGAGCCGCGGGTCGCGATCGTGGCCGTGAAGGAGCTCGATCCCGAGTCGCCCGCCCACTCGTACAGGCGCCCGCCGGGATCGCAGCCGGCCGGCAGCGAGCGCTCGAGCACCTCGCCGCCGAGCAGTTCCGGCACGGGACGGCCGAAGGTCCACGCGGGCCCGGCGCCGCAGCTCTCCCGCCGGGGACAGCGGATGCTCACCCCGATCCGCCACGACCGGGGCTCCGTCCAGGCGCGCTCGCCCTCCCGTGCCAGCCGCCCCAGGAACTCCGTCCCGAGCTCGGGCAGCGATCGCCCCGAGCCCGAGCGAAGCGCGAGGTTGTAGACGTCGCGGCGGTCGAAGCGCTGCGCCTCGCCCGCGCCGCTGCACGGGAATCCCTCCGCCACCACTCGGTCGAGCTCCTCGTCCGGGCAGCGCAGGATCTGGAGCGCGGAGGCGCGGTCGAGCGACTCGTCGCGATGGGGCGCCGGGATCGGGACGAGTTGGCGCAGGGCCCCGAGCCAGTCGCCCGCCGAGAGCTCCGTGGCCGGGACGGCGGTCATCCGCGACGGTGGACCGACGTGGCGGTGGCCACGGGACCACGCTCGGCGGATGACACGGTGCAGCTACCGAACGCGAAGTTGCGCCCCCGGTGGACGAGCGATGCCGTCGCGTCGAGCACCTCGTCGCCCGCCGGTACCTTGCGCAGGAAGTCGACGCGCAGCTCGACCGTCTCCCGCGTGCCGCCGGCGTCGAGCGTGGCCAGCACCGCGGCGTCGACCGCGGACTCGGCGAGCATCGCCAGCGCGCCGCCCTGCACCTGGCGCAGGATCGAGGAGATCCACGTGGTGGCGGGGAGCGACATGCGCACCTCGCCGTCGTGAGCGGCGACGGCTCGAAGACCGGTGAGGTGGTGGATCGGCGGAAGCGGCGCCGACTCCGAGCACAGGCGGCCGAGCACGTCGGCGCCCGTGCTGGTCTTCCACACCCGCTCCGGCAGCGGCTCGCCCCGCGCCTCGGTGCCGGGGGCCGGGTCGGCCGCGCTGCCCCGCGGGAGCGGCTTGCCGGTGCGGTCGCCGGGCTCCCCGCCCCCCTCGACCCCGGGCAGCGGGAAGACCGAGCACCTCGCGGTCGAGTGCGCGAGCAGCGAGCCGCGCTCGTCCACGATCTCCGCGCTGGAGTGCACGACGTCGTCCGCGCCCCGCCGTTCCACGCGCGCGTGGCAGACGAGCTCCTCCGCGCCGGCCTCGAGCCGCGCCACGTAGCTCATCGTCAGGCACAGCGTGGCCAGCGCGCTGCCGCGCCCGAACGTGGTGGCGATCGCCGACGAGTGCGCCGCGTCCGCGAGTGGGGCCAGAACCCCGGCCTGCGGCAGCCCGTCGGCCCCCAGCAGCCAGCCGGACGCCGGCATCGCGAACACCGCCGATCCCACGTCGGCCTCGACGGGGCGCATGCCGAACAGCACGCTGATCGGCACGGCCGGGCCCTCGCCGCGGATGTGCGTGCGCACCTGCTCCAGGCCCGTCATCGCGAGCAGCGAGGGGTCGATCCCCCTCCCCTCGAAGGGCTCGGAGAGCGCAAACGGCGCGGGCGCCGAGCGCTCGGCGGCTGCGCCGTGGGCGGACATCACGCCAGACTGGCGACCGGGTCTCGCTCGCGCCAGATCACCGGGCAGATCTCCGGGTCGGTGTAGTCCGGCTCGCCGCTCGGCAGCTTGCGGCACACCTTGTCGTTGCGGTACTCGAAGGGCTTGCCCGACCCGTCGTACGCCGCGCGGTAGCGGTTCTGCGCGTCCTGCATGTGCACGGTCAGCGTGATGCGAGGGCGGTCGGAGCGGTTCAGCCCGCTGCCGTGGAAGGTCTTGCAGTGATGGAAGCTGACCTGCCCCTTGCGGACCTCGATGGGCACCTTCCGGATCGGCACGCCGAGCGAGTCGAGCCGGCCTTCGAGCGCGTCGACGTCGTCGCAGACGAACGTCCTGCCGGTGCGCAGGTCGTCCACGAGCGGATCGCTCGGCCAGCGGTGGCTGCCGTCCAGCATCGTGATCGTCCCCATCCGCTCGTCGCAGTCGTGGAAGGCGATCCACGCGGTGAGCATGTTCTCGGAGGTGCTCGTCTGCCAGTAGGCGCGGTCCACGTGCCAGCCCACCTTGACCTGGTCGCCTTCGACCTGTGGCGGCTTGTAGACGAGCGTGCTGTTGAAGAGGCGGACCTCGGAGGTGCGGGCGAGCCGCGCCGCCGTCGCGCCGAGCAGCGGCGAGAGCGCGAGCGCGCGGATGCCGCGCTGCTGGAGCGCGATGTAGTTGTTCATGCGCAGCCCGCCGTCGCCCTTCTCGGGCGACCAGTCGAGATAGCTGGCCAGCGTCGCCGGGGGATCCCAGTCGCGCTCACCCGCGTACTGGCGCTCCACGCCGTGCAGGGCCTCCGCGATGTCGTCGTCGGAGAAGATCGGCGGCGACACCCACCAGCCGTGCTCCTCGTAGAGGTCCACGTCTTCAGGCGTGGGGAGTAGGGCGAGCTGCTCGTCGGTCAAGTGCACCGCATCGCTCCTCCGCAATCGAACCCCCCGGCGCGCGCGATGCTAACAGCGGTCACGAGGTGCGCCGAAATCTCACGCCGGCCCCTCTCCGAGGGTCCGCACCACGATCTCCTGGATGTCTCCCACCGTCGCGATCTCGATCGCGTCTCCCTCCGTGAGCGGTGGCAGATCGAACTCTCGCTCGATCGCGAGGGCGAGCTCGACGAGTGTCAGCGAGTCGAAGCCGAGGTCGTTCTCGAGGTCGCTGCTCGCGTCCACGTGGTCGGCGGGCCGAGGCGCCAGGCGCCGGACCTCCCGGACCACGCGCTCGCGCACCTCGCCGGGTACGGCGCTCACGGACGGCTCCCCACCGCGACGCGCATCGGGTGCTCGCGCCCGTGCGCCGCGAGGTACTCGTCGAGCGCGGCGGTCACCGACGACTCCCACGTGCGGCGAAGCGCGTCGGCCGTCCCGGCCAGCCCGATCCGCTCGACCCGCCCCGCCAGCGCCGCGCCCGCGCGGGAGATCCTGCGCTCGAAGTCCGCGCCGATCGCGCGCAGCACACGCGCCGGGATCAGTGCGGGCAGCGGGCGCTCGGGGGAGACGACGATCCACGCCGCGTGCGGGACCGACTCCTCGAGCTGTTCCGCGATCGCGTCGCCGAAGCCGCGCACCGCACCCTCGCGCAGGGCGCTCACGCCGAAGCTGATGTGACGCGACTCGTCGCGCGCGACGTTGAGCACGGCCGAGCGCAGCGTGGCCAGGCCCGGCCTGTCGCCGATGATGTCGAGCAGCCGCCGCTGACCGGTCACGGCGAGCACCCCCTCCACGACGAGGTGGTACAGCGTGACCGCGCGGTACCAATCGGCCTCCTCGCCGCTGCTCCACACGCGCCTCGTCACCTCGTGGAGCTCGCGGTCGAGCAACTCGGAGAAGTGGTCCGGCGTGGCGTCCCAGCTTCGCCGCAGGTATCCACCGAGGTCGCTCTCGGGCTCGCGGGCGCCGACGGCCTCGAGGTACCTGGCGAAGAACATCGTGTGCCGCGCCTCGTCCGCGAGCTGCGTGCACAGGTAGAGCTGCCACTCCGTCTCGGGAGCGGCGTGCGCGAGCGGCGCCAGGGTCTCGGTCACCGCCGCCTCGCCGAGGAAGAAGCGGTCGACGTTGAAGCGCAGCTCGCTCGCCAGGAAGCTCGGCAGCGCGCTCCAGCCGTCGCGATCGCGCGCGAGGTCGAGCTCGGCCACGGTCCAGCCCTGGCGCTCCCAGCGATCGAAGGAGGCGAGCGCACCGCGCGGCTCGTGCTGCGCCTCGATCTCGTCGAGCGCGCTCTCGGAGGTGACCCCGTCGGCCATCGTCAGCTTCTCTCCGGCACGGGTGCGGCCGGCGGGGCCGCGTTCATGACGGGCCTCGCGAGCAGCATCGACACCGCGGTCGCCGCGAGGACCGCCACGGCGGCGACCACGAACGCCGCGTGCGTGCGGTCGAGCCCCGTGGCGAGCGTCGGTGTGCCCACGAGTCCCACCACGGCCGCCACGCCCAGCGCGCCGCCCAGCTGCCGGATCGCCGCGTTGACGCCGCTCGCAAGCGCGAAGCGCTCGGGTCTCACGCCCGTGACGGCCGCGCCGATCAGCGCGGTGAGCACCATCACGGCGCCCGCCCCGGACAGGAGCGCGCCGGGGAGCCAGCCGACGACGTAGTCGGGCGCCGGCTCCGTCATCCAGACGCGCATGAGCACGCCAAGCGCGAACAGGACGCCACCCGCGACCGCGACCACGCGCGGTCCGTGCGTCTCCGACATCCTCCCCGCCGGAGCGGCGGCGAGCACGCCGGCGAGCATGCCGGGCGTCAGCGCGAGCCCCGTGATCAGGACCGAGTAGTCCCACACGAGCGTCAGGAAGAGCACGCTGTTGATTGTGACCGCGTAGAAGCCCACCGCGAACAGGAGGCTGGCGGCGCTGGCCGTCGCGACCGTGGCGTCGCGGAAGAGGTCGAGGTTCAGCACGGGCGCCGGATGACGGGCACAGCGCCAGAGAAACAGCGGGAGCGCCCCGGCGAAGATCGCGAAGGAGCCGAGCGTGCGCCAGTTCCCGAGGCCCCAGTCGTGGTACTTGAGGAGCCCGAGCACCACGAACCCCACCGCGACGGCCTGGAGGACGGCGCCCGCGAAGTCGGGTAGCACCGCCTTGCGGTCGGGTGCGTCGGCACGGAGGAGCCGCATCCCCCAGGCGAGCGCCGCGACGCCGACGAAGACGTTCACGTAGAAGATCCAGCGCCACGACGCCACCTCGACGATGCCGGCGCCGATCGCGGGAGCGGTTGCGGTGGCGAGCCCGACGAGGGCGGCGAGCGCGCCGATCGCCATCTTGCGCTCGGCGGCCGGGAACTCCGCCAGCATCAGCGCCTGGCCCGACGGCACGAGGATGGCCGCGGCGGTCGCCTGCAGCACGCGCGCGGCGATCAGCACGCCGAGCGAAGGCGCCGCGGCGGCGGCGAGGGAGGCCGCCACGAACAGCGTCAGGCCGGCGAGGAACATCAGCCGCCGCCCGTAGCGATCGGCGAGCTTTCCGGCGGGGACGAGGAACGCCGCGAAGGCGAGGAAGTAGGCGTTCAGCACCCACGCGGTGGCTGTGGGCGACGACTCGAAAGTGCGCGCGATCGCGGGAAACGCGATGCTCACCACCGGCGCGTCGAGGAAGGCCATGAACGCGCCGACCGAGACCAGCAGCAGCACCGCCCAGCGCCGGGGAAGCCGTTTCACCCGCGGCGCGTCGCCGGCCGCATGTGCGTGCAGCGCCCTCCCTCTCACCGCCGGCGCGACCCTATCAGGGGGAGCATCGCACCGGAACGCAGTCACGGACCGCGCGTCCGGATTTGCGCAATTGCGCCAACCCCACAAGGATCTGCCGGTCCATGCATGACGCTGCGCTCGAACCCGTGACAAGCTCTACCGGCAACGGGAGAGCCGTATGGGTTCGAACTGCGGCGCCGCGTGGCTGACACCGGGGGGGTGGCATCATCAAGTCTGCTGACGCGCGACGATGACTGAGGGGAAGCGCATGCCCAGGCGGCGGCGCATCGTCGCCGGGCTGCGCACCACCCGTGCACGGTTCCGGGCGCTCGAGCGGCGCGACCGGGTCAGCCTGTACGCGTTCCTGGCGGTCATCGCATTCCTGGGCTTCTTCCGGCCGGGCGTGCAGGACCGGATGCACCCGACCGACGCCGTCGTCGCCGGAAGCGACTCGGCGAAGGCGGCCGAGCTGAGCGAGCGCGCGTTCGGCCCCGAGGAGAACCTCCTGGTCCTCCTCCAGGGCCCGCGCAAGCAGCTCGACGCCCAGGGGCCGGCGATCGCGGAGCGCATCGCGCGCCTCCCCGACCATCGCGTGCTCGACCCGTGGCGCTCCGGCGGCGAGGCGCTGCGCCCGAAGCCGAACCAGGCCATGCTGGCGGTCGGAATCGCCCAGCCGTTCGAGGAGGTGTCCGACAACTCGGCGCCGCGTCTTCGCGAGGTTCTGCACGAGGTCGTCAGACCGCCGCTCACGGCGCACATGACCGGGTTCGCCGACCTGAACCACGGGATCCTCGCGGAGACCGAAGAGGGGGGCGCGCGCGCCAGGAAGCTCGCGGGGCCGATCATCATGCTGATCCTGCTGCTGGTGTTCGGCAGCCCGATCGCCGCCGGGATGCCGCTGTTCCTGGGCGGCTGCGTGGCGGTCGCGGCGGGCGGCGCGCTCGACCTGGTCAACCGCTTCGTCACGGACCTCGAGCTGACCTCGATCACCCTCGGGGGAGCGATGGGGCTAGCGCTCGGCGTGGACTACTCGCTCCTGCTCGTGGCGCGGTTCCGCAGCGCGCTGGCGGCGGGGGCGAGCGTGCGCGAGGCATCGGAGATCGCGGCCGCGCGCGCCGGCCGGACGGTCAAGTTCGCGGGCTTCGTGCTGGTCGTGGCGATGGTGACCGCGCTTGTCGCGACACCGGCGGACGTCCTCAAGTCCGCCACGATCGGCGTGCTCGTCGCGACGGTGTTGAGCCTGTTCGGCGCGCTCGTCGCGCTGCCGCCGCTCCTGCGCTGGGCGGGGCACGACATCAACCGCTACCAGGTCGTGCGGCCGGGGGCCGAGAGCGGCCGCTGGAGCCGGTTCGCGCTGGCCGCCGTGCGCCGCCCCGTCCTCGCGGCCCTCCTCGTCATGGCCGCGATGCTGGCGCTGTCGGCGCCCGCGCTCGGCCTCGAGACCGGCCCGCCGGACCCGCGCGTCCTCCCCGACGACGTACCGCAGCGCGTGGACTTCGACGTGATCGAGCGCGAGCTCGGCGGCGCGGAGGCGCTGCCGTTCGTCGTGACGGTCGTCACCGACAGGGGCACGCTCGCCGACGAGCGCCTGAACACGCTGGCGAGGTTCGAGCGCGAGCTCGCGCGCGACCCGCGCACGGACAAGGTGCTCGGGCCCGCGACGGTGGCCACCCGGACGGCCGCGCTGGCCGCCGTGCCGGACCGGTTGCGCAAGGCGAGCGCCGCGGCCGAGGAGGGCCGGACGAACGTGGGCCGGCTCGAGAGCGGGCTGGCC
>JALZEZ010000270.1 GCA_030861775.1 Actinomycetota bacterium | reverse complement strand
CGCCGCCCTGGCCGGGCCGCTCGCCGCGATCGCGCTGCTCTCCGCCCGCGTCGTCGGCGCGGGCGATCGTCCTCTCGGCCCCGGTGCCGGCGCCTGCGCGCGCCGCCTCGCCCTCTTCGCCGCCGCTCGTGAGCAGCGCCACCGCCGCGAGGACCGCAAGCGCCGCGAGAACGGCCGCAATCAGGGGGAGCCCGGGCCGCGCGCTCCGCTCCGGCCGCCGCTCGGCCCGGTATGTCCGCCGCTCGGCCGCTCCGCCGCGGGGGGTGTCGTCGATTGCGGCGGATATACCGCCGGAATCGACTTCGGTCCCTCGCGCCGGCGGGGGGGTCTCGTCGATTGCGGACCTATATGGGCCGGAATCGACTTCGGTCCCGCTCAGGGAGGCCTCGATGGCGCGCACGAGCTCGGTCGCGCTCGCGGGGCGGTCGGCCGGGTCGCGGGCCAGGCCGCGCTTCAGGGCCTCGGCCAGGGGGGCCGGGGCGTCGGCGAGGCACTCGCGCAGGTCGGGCGGCGGGTCGTGGACGACCTTGTGGGCGACCTCTAGAGGGGTGTTCCCGTCCACCGCCTTGCGGCCGCAGAGCATCTCGAACGCCACGGCGGCCAGGGCGTAGACGTCGGCGGCCGGGCCGCCCGGGCGGCCGTCGAGGCGCTCGGGGGCCATGTAGGAGGCGGTGCCGAGCACGGCGCCGCTGCGGGTGATCTTCGACTGCTCGGCGGCGGTGGCGATGCCGAGGTCGGCCAGCTTGACCACGCCGTCGTGGCGGAGCAGAACGTTCGCGGGCTTCACGTCGCGGTGCACCACGCCGTTCTGGTGCGCGTAGTCGAGCGCGCCGGCCACGCCGCGGAGGATCATCAGCGCGCGCTCGGGAGCGAGCGGCCCGTCGGCGATCTCGTCGCGGAGGGTGCGTCCCTCCACGTACTCCATGACGATCAGGGTGCCCTCGTCGTCCGAGGTGATGTCGTAGACCGCGACGACGTTCGGGTGGTTCATGGCGGCGCCGAGGCGCGCCTCGCGCCGGAAGCGGCGCGCGACCTCGTCGCTCGACTCGCCGTGCAGCCGCTTGAGCGCGACCATCCGCCCCAGCCGCTCGTCCTCGGCCAGGAAGACCGTCGCCATCCCGCCCGACCCGAGCCTGCGGACGGTGCGGTATCGCTCTACGTAGGTATGTGAGGACGCCAGGGGCACGTCCGGGTACTACCCGGACGCGCGGTGTCTAGACCCTCTGGATCAGCGTGCCGGTGCCCAGACCGCCGCCGCAGCACATCGTCACGAGGCCGACCTCCTTGTCGGAGCGCTCGAGCTCGTGCAGCAGCGTCGTGATCAGGCGGGCGCCGGTCGAGCCCAGCGGGTGGCCGAGCGCGATCGCGCCGCCGTTCACGTTGACGCGGTCCATGTCCGGGTCCAGCTCGCGGCGCCAGGCGGCGACGACCGACGCGAACGCCTCGTTGATCTCCACGAGGTCGATGTCGTTCATCGTCATCTTGTTGCGCTCGAGGAGCTTCTTCGTGGCCGGGATCGGGCCGGTGAGCATGATCACGGGGTCCACGCCGACCGTGGTCTGGTCGAGGATCCGCGCGCGCGGCTTGAGCCCGAGGGCGTCGGCCTTCTCACGCGTCATCAGCAGCACCGCGGCGGCGCCGTCGGAGATCTGCGACGAGTTGCCGGCGGTGATCTTGAGGTTCTCCTCGCCGCCCACGTACTTGGCCGCGTCGGGGAACGCCACCTTCAGCTCGGCGAGCTTCTCGAGCGAGGTGTCCGGGCGGATGCCCTGGTCGGCGACGTACGTGTCGCCGTTGACCTGGAACGGCACGATCTCGCGCTCGAAGCGGCCCTCCTCGGTCGCCTGCGCGGCGTTCTGGTGCGAACGCACGCCGATCTCGTCGAGCTCCGACCGCGGGACCTCCCACTTGTCGGCGATCATCTCGGCGGAGATCCCCTGCGGGACGAGGTTGTAGTGCTCGAGCAGCTCCTGCGGCCACGGGCTGCCGACCTGGTCGACCCAGGTGAAGCCGATCCCCATCGGGATGTGGCCCATGTGCTCGACGCCGGAGCCGATCACGGTGTCGTGCACGCCGGCGGCGACGAGCGCCGCGCCGAAGTTCACGGCCTGCTGGGCCGAGCCGCACTGGCGGTCCACGGTGGTGGCCGGCGTCTCGATCGGGAGGTTGGCCTGGAGCCAGGCGTTGCGGCCGATGTTGAACATCTGCTCGCCGTACTGCTGCACGCAGCCGGTGATGACGTCCTCGACCTCCGAGGCCTCGATGCCCGCGCGCTCGATGACCTCCGTGTAGCACTTGGCAAGGAGCTCGTTGGGGTGCGTGTCCTTGTAGTAGCCCTTCTCCGGGTGGCCGCGCCCGATAGGCGTCCTGACCGCCTCGACGATGACTACCTCGCGCCCGTTTCCGTTCTGCATGCGGGATTCCCCTCCGAAGGTCGCCGTGGGTGTCGCGGCCGCTCGACGGTCCGCGCGTAGTTACTGTACTGAATTGACTGGTGAGTCAACCAAACGTCAGCGAGCGGCTCGGGATCGCGGGCACGGGGACGATCGCGTGTGGGCTGGCGCGGTTGGCCGCGCCCCTCGGCGAGGCCGTGGTCTGGGCCCGCAGCGACGGCTCGGCCGAGCGCGCGCGCGACGAGATCCGCTGCGGCGTGGGGGTCACGACCGACCTCGCCGACCTGGCCGGATGCACCTACGTGGTCGAGGCGGTGGTGGAGGACGCGGCCGTGAAGGGCGGCCTGCTGCGCGAGCTGGACGCCGCCCTCGGCGACGACGCCGTCCTCGCCACCACGACCTCCTCCCTGTCGGTGGCCGAGCTGGCCGCGGCCTCCGGCCGTCCGGAGCGCTTCGCGGCCCTGCACGTGTTCAACCCGGTCGAGAGGATGGACCTGGTCGAGCTGGCCTTCGCGCCGGAGGCCTCGGCGGACACGCGCGAGCGCACCCGCGCGCTCTGCGAGGCGCTCGGCAAGACGCCGGTCGAGGTCCCCGACGTGCCGGGCTTCGTGGTCAACCGCCTGCTGTTCCCCTACCTGTTCTCGGCCGTGCGGCTGATGGAGGAGCAGGGGCTGGCGCCGGAGGCGATCGACGCCTGCATGAAGCTCGGCGCCGGCCACCCCACCGGGCCGCTCAAGCTGCTCGACTTCGTGGGCCTCGACGTGGCCGCCGCCATCGGCGACTCGATCGGCGAGCCGGTCCCCGGCCGGGTGCGCGAGCTGGTCTCCGAGGGCGCCCTCGGCCGCAAGTCGGGCCGCGGCTTCTACGAGTACTAGCTACGCGGCCTTGCGCCCCGCGGGGCGCGCCGGCATCCCGGTGGCCAGGTCCCACACCACGTCCGCCTCGCCGCAGCCCTGGAGGCCGGCGAGCTCGGACACACGGTCCCACGGGAGCTGGGCCTCCGGCAGATCGTCCCAGCGGGCCAGGTCGAGCGCCTCACGGGCGCCCGTGAGAGACGGGCCCAGCTCTCCCTGCGCGTCGAGCAGCAGCCGGAGGGCGTCGCGCTGCGAGTCCGTGAGCTTGATCGACCACATTGGCAAGACCTCCTGGGAGGGGAAGCTCTTGCCTCGCGAAACTAGCCCCCCTCGCGGACGGATTCCTCCGGTTGGGGGGTGGCGTCGCCCCCGCCGCGGCGCTGCGGCTCGTGGTCGCGGATGCGCACCGCCTCCACCCGGTTCTCGCGCACGGACTCGACCCGCAGCGAGTAGCCGTTCGTACGCACCATGTCGCCGCGCTTGGGCAGCCGGCCCAGCTCGCTGAACACCAGGCCGCCGATCGAGTTATAGGCGTCCGACTCGACCGGGAGGTGCACGCCGTAGTCCTCGAGGTCCGTGATCGGGACGTGCCCGCGCACGTACCAGTCGCCGTTCGCCAGGCGCCGCACCGCGCCGCCGCGTGGATCGGTCTCGTCCGCGATCTCCCCCACGACCTCCTCGATGATGTCCTCGACCGTCACCAGCCCCACCGTGCGCCCGTACTCGTCCACCACCACGGCGAGCGAGGCCCGCTCGCGCTGGAGGTCGGCGAGCAGGTCGTCGAGCGACTTGGTCTCCGGGACGATCAGCGCGTCCTTCACGGCCGGCTCGATCGAGGCGTCGGGCCCCTGCGACATCAGCAGCCGGGCCAGCGAGTTGTTGTGGACGATGCCCTTCACCCGGTCGGTGTTCTCGTCCTCGGTCACCACCAGCCGGGTGTGGCCCGAGTCCACGCAGCGGCGGAGCGCCGTCTGCGCGCTCTCGGAGATGTCCACGGTGACCACCGCGGGGATCGGCGTCATGACCTGGCGCGCCTCCTGCTCGTGCAGGTGGAAGACGCCGGAAAGCATCCCGGCCTCGCCCGGGTCGAGCGTCCCGCCCGTCACGCCGCGGGCGATCAGCATCTTCAGGTCCTCGGAGCGGGTCTGCTCCTCCATCTCCGTGCGCGCGTCCACCCCGACCAGGCGCAGCAGGAAGTTCGAGATGTGGGTGAGCGCCCACTCGAACGGCCGGAAGCTCTGCGCGAACCAGTGCAACGGCCGCGCGATCCGCCGGGCCACGCCCTCGGGCCGGGCGATCGCGTAGATCTTGGGGACCTGCTCGCCGGTCGTGATGTGCAGCGTGGTGGCGATCGTGAAGGCGAGCGCGAACGCGATCGCCACGGCCACCCCGTGGCCGGCCACCTCGCCCAGCGGCTCCTCGAACAGGGATGCCAGCGCCGGCTCGCCGAGGAAGCCGATGCCGATCGAGGCCATCGTGATCCCGAGCTGGCAGGCGGACAGGTAGCGGTCGATCGCGTCGAGCTGGCGGAGCACCAGGCGCGCTCCGCGCGCGCGCTCGCGGGCAAGCGCCTCCATCTTCTCCCGGCGCACCCGCACGAGCGCGAACTCGGACGCCACGAAGAAGGCGTTGATCGCCACCAGCAGGAACAGCGAGACGAGCGCGAGGGCCGTCACGAGGCGATCCCCGGGGTCAGTGGTGTCGGGCTACTTCGAGGAGGATCGTCGTCGCTCATCGGCGGACGGCGGGCACGTTAGCAGGGATACTGGCCGCCGAAATGATCGACCGGCGCACCTTCCTCGCCCGCACCGGGATCGGCACCAGCGCCCTGATCCTCGGCGGCGTGCCGGTGGGCGCGGGCGCCCGCAACACGCGCCACACGATCCCGTTCGCGCGCGGCGGGAGCTTCCCCGAGGGCGTGGCCGCCGGCGAGCCCGCGACCTCGTCGGCGACGCTCTGGACGCGGCTCGCGGGCCACCGCGCCGACCGCCGCCTCACGCTCGAGGTCGCGCGCGACGACGGCTTCCGCCGGGTGGTCCTGCGCCGCGACCTGGTCGCCCGCGCCTCCGAGGGCGGGGCGGTGAAGGTGCGCCTGCCGGCGCG
>JALZEZ010000269.1 GCA_030861775.1 Actinomycetota bacterium | reverse complement strand
GCGCCAGCATGGCGCGGCGCGAGACTCCAGTCGGGTCCTCAGCGGGCATCGGCGCCGACGATCGGTGCCGTCAGGGGGCGGAGGTTGTTCGTGCCGGTCGGCTCAGCCGTCTCCGTACGGGGGGAGGGGATCGCGACGACGATCGGCCGCCGGTCGTCGGTGCCGGTCGGCTCAGCCGAGCTCATCGGCCCCCGCTCCGCCGCGGAGCGCCGCTACCCCTCGTCCGCCTGCCCGCTGGCCACCTTGTCGCGGATGATCTCCGTGACGCTCGGGTCGCGCAGGGTGGTCACGTCGCCCAGCTCGCGGCCCTCGGCGATGTCGCGCAGGAGGCGGCGCATGATCTTCCCGGAGCGGGTCTTCGGAAGGTCGTCGGCGTAGACGATCCGCTTCGGCCGCGCGAGCTTGCCGATCTTCTGCGCGACGTGCTCGCGGATCACGTCGTCGAAGCCCTCCTCCTCTTCCTCCGACCCCTTGATGGTCACGAACGCCACGATGGCCTGCCCGGTGTCCTCGTCGGCCGCGCCGACGCAGGCCGCCTCGGCCACCTTGTCGTGCGAGACGATCGCCGACTCGATCTCCATCGTGGACATCCGGTGCCCGGAGACGTTGATCACGTCGTCGGTGCGCCCGACGATCCAGAAGTAGCCGTCCTCGTCGATCTTGGCGGCGTCGCCGACCACGTACACGTCGCGGCCCCACTTGTCCCAGTAGGTCTCGACGTAGCGCTCCTCCTCCTTGTACAGCGTGCGCGCCATGCCCGGCCAGGGCCGGCGCAGCGTGAGGAAGCCGCCGCCCTCCTCGACGATCTCGCCGTCGCGGTTCACCACCGCCGCCTTCACGCCCGGGAACTCCTTGGTGGCCGAGCCAGGCTTGGTCTCGGTGATCCCCGGCAGCGGCGTGATCATGATGTGGCCGGTCTCGGTCTGCCACCAGGTGTCCACAACCGGGCAGCGCTCCCCGCCGATCACCTTGTGGTACCAGGCCCACGCGCGCGGGTTGATCGGCTCGCCGACCGACCCCAGCAGGCGCAGCGACGAGAGGTCGTGCTTCTCCGGGTACTCGTCGCCCCATTTGATGCAGGCGCGGATGGCGGTGGGGGCGGTGTAGAGGATCGTCACGCCGTACTGCTCGACGATCTCCCACCAGCGGTCCTTGTCCGGGTAGTCCGGCGCGCCCTCGTACAGCACCGAGGTGCAGCCGTTGGCGAGCGGCCCGTAGACGATGTACGAGTGCCCGGTGACCCAGCCGATGTCGGCCGCGCACCAGTACACGTCGTCGTCGGGCTTGAGGTCGAAGACCAGCTTGTGCGTGGCCGCCACGCCGGTCAGGTAGCCGCCGGTGGTGTGCAGGATCCCCTTGGGCTTGGCCGTCGAGCCCGAGGTGTAGAGGATGTAGAGCGGGTGCTCGGCGCCGAGCGGCTCGGCCGGGCACTCGTCGCCGGCCTCCTCGACCGCCTCGTGCCACCAGATGTCGCGGCCCTCGGTCATCGGGCAGTCGCCGCCGGTGCGCTTGACCACGACCACGTGCTCCATCTCCGGCAGGTCGCCGAGGACCTCGTCGACCTTCGCCTTCATCGGCGTGGGCTTGCCGCGGCGCAGGGTCTCGTCGGCGGTCACGAGCACCTTCGCGTCGGAGAACTGCATCCGCTCCTTGACCGACTCCACCGAGAAGCCGCCGAACACCACGTTGTGCACGGCCCCGATGCGGGCGCAGGCGAGCATGGCCGCGGGGGTCTGGGGGAGCATCGGCATGTAGATCCCGACCACGTCGCCGGGCTTCACGCCGAGGCCCTTGAGCACGTTCGCGAAGCGCTGGGTGTCGCCGAGGAGCTGGGCGTAGGTCACGTCCAGCGTGGTGCCGTCCTCGCCCACCCAGTGGTAGGCCACCTTGTCGCCCCTGCCCGCCGCGACGTGCCGGTCGAGGCAGTTGTGCGAGGCGTTCAGCTTCCCCTCCTCGAACCACTTGGCCCACGGCGGGTTCCACTCGAGCACGGTCTCCCAGGGCTCGAACCAGTCGAGCTCCTTGGCCCACTTCTCCCACCACGCCTCGAAGTCGGCCTCGGCCTCCTCGTAGACCTTGGGGTCGGAGAGATTGGCCTGCTCGGCGAACTCCCTGGGCGGCGCGAAGCGGTCCTCCTCGCGCAGCAGAACCTCGAGATCCTCGCGTCCTTCGGTGGCGTCGCTCATGCCCGGTTCATACCGCATCCACCGCGCGGGCCAACCTCGTGTAGGCCTCGCCGGGGGAGGGGTCGCCGAAGACCGACGAGCCCGCCACGAACAGCCGCGCGCCCGAGACCGCGGTGCGCTGGCCGGTCTTCACGTCGATCCCGCCGTCGACCTCGATCGCGATCCCGGGGTCGAGCCGCGTGCGCATGCGCTCGACCTTCCCGATCGTCGACTCGATGAAGGGCTGGCCGCCCCAGCCGGGGTTCACGGTCATGCACAGGGCGATCTCGATGTCGCCCGCCACCTCCGCGAGCGCCTCGATCGGCGTGGATGGCGTGATCGCGACGCCGGCCAGGCAGCCGGCCTCGTGGATCGCCTTGACCGCGTAGTGCACGTGCGGCGTGGCCTCGAAGTGCACCGTGATCGCGTCGGCACCGGCGCGGACGAACTCCTCGATCTGGCGCTCGGGGCGCTCGATCATCAGGTGCACGTCGAGCATCCCGCCGGCCTCGTGCACCTGCTCGCGTAGCGAGTCCACGATCAGCGGGCCGATCGTGATCGGCGGGACGAAGTGCCCGTCCATCACGTCCACGTGGATCACCCGCGCGCCCGCGTCCATCACCTCGCGGACCTGCTCGCCGAGCCGCGCGTAGTCCGCCGCCAGGATCGAGGGTGCGATCCGGCGATCGCGCAGCAGGTCGGCGGGTCCGCTCACGCCGCGTGACGCTACCCGAAAGCGGCCTCCGGCCTGGACCCGGGCGGGAAACGAAGCGGGGGCCCCGTCTCCGGGACCCCCGCTCGCTCGGGCCGCCGTCCTCCTGCCAGGACGGCGAGGGAGTCGGAGCTAGTCCTGGCTGCCCCTGTCGTGGTCATGCGACCGGCCCCGCTTCTTGTCCTTCGAGCCGGGCGCCGCACGACGCACGTCTTCACACGTTCCGTTCGGGTTCTCGGCCGTGGCGCCGGCGATCAGATCCACGTTGTCGAGGATCGCCACGTCGTTGCCCGGTCCGCAGTCGACCGTGTCCTGCTCGCCGTCGCGGGTGTGGAAGCGGTCGTCGCCCTCACCGCCGGTGAGCGAGTCGGCGGTCGTGTCGAGCTCGACGTCCCTGTTGACGTCCCCGCGGGCCATGGCCCACAGGTCGTCGTTCCCCGCGCCGCCGTCGGTGGTGTCCACGCCGAGGTTGGCGAAGATCCGGTCGTTGCCGTTCCCGCCGCTCGAGGTGTCGTTGCCGCGGCCGCCGGCGATGCGGTCGTTGCCGTCGCCGCCGCTGATGGTGTCGGTCCCGTCCCCGCCCCACAGGTGGTCGCGGTGCGCGCCGCCGTCGAGGGAGTCGTCACCGTCGCCGCCGTGAACGCGGTCGAACCCGTTGTTGCCGTTCAGCGCGGCGTCGTTGCCGTCGCCGCCGAGGATGAGATCCCATCCGTTGTCGCCGTTGACGTTGTCCACGCCGCGGCCGGCCCAGACGAAGTCACCGCCGGTGCCGCCGCTGACGATGTCGTCGCCGGCGAAGGCCTGGATCTTGTCGCGGCCGCCGTTGCCGTCGATCGTGTCACCGGCGTCCGTGCCGCGCAGCCGCTCGCCGCGGTCGGTGCCGGTGATTGTCGCCGCCATGGCCACCGCGGACAGGATCATCCCGAGCGTGCCCATGGCGACCAGGGTGGTGATGATGCGCGTCCTTCGCATCGAATACGCCTCCTTGGTCGCTTGCGGGGTGAAACGCGGCAGCTCCGCGCGGGTTGCGGCGCCGGATTGTTAAGACAGGCGCGGCGCAGGGCGCCCCATCGGTAACCTGGGCCGCCTGAAGGGGCAGTATCACATGACCAGGAGGGTCACAGCATGACCAGGAGGGTCACAGCGGTAGGGCTCGCGATGGTGCTGGCGGCGATGCTCGCCCCGGCCCCGGCGGGCGCGGCCACGCTCACGGAGTCCGCGGCCCGCAAGCTCGCGACGAAGCTCGCGCGCGCCACCGCCCGCGGGCGCGATGCACAGTCCTGGTACCTGTCGCAGGCGGTGAAGGTGCGGCGCAATCGCGTCGTGTTCGTCTACAACGAGCGCAGCCGCGACGAGGTGTTCTGCCGGGCCCGGCTCGTGGTCGAGCAGTCGGCCCTGCGGCGGCGGGCGTTCCTCACGGACAGCCGCTGCGCCGGGATCCCCGACGAGGCGCTGAGGATCGAGCGCGCCACGAAGGCGATGATCCGCGCGGCCGCGGGCCAGCAGGCCGAGATGCGCCGCTCGTACCGCCGCTACCTGCGCGACCTGCGCGGGTGCGAGGGGCTGGTGGTGCCGCGCAGCCGCCACGACGAGGTGCGCTGGCTCTACGACGCGGGCGAGCTGCACGCGATCTTCGACCCCATCCTCACCCACCTCGACGGCTTCGTCACGGCCCTCCAGGACATCCAGCCCGAGGACCCGGAGGTGCTGCGCGGCGTGGTCTCCTGGCGCCGGCTGCTGACCGTGCTCGCCGCGCTGCCGGCGGAGACCGCCCGGCCGTGCACCGCCGTGCGGGCCTGGGCCGGGAACGCCTACTCGAGCGAGACCGCGCCGGTGGACTTCGAGGAGCTGCGGACGGCGCTCGAGGCGCTGCGCCGCCACAACCGCGCGATCCTGCGCGCCGCGGAGCGCCTGTCCGCGCTCGGCTTCTCGCGGAGCGCCCTGCCCGGGTTCACGCCCGACGGGCTGGCGATCTTCGCGATCGCCGACTAGGGGCGTCCGGTTTCAGCGCCCCCATACGTTGTAGGGGGTGATGGACCTCGAGAGCCTCTACCACGAGCTGCGTGACCCGCTGACCCGGCGGCTGGAGCGCCTGGTCGGCGACGCCCGCACCGCCGAGGACCTACGCCAGGAGGCCTTCGCCCGGGCCTGGACGAGCGCCCCGCGCGACGCCGGGCACGGCCACATGCGCGCCTGGCTGCACCGGACGGCGCACAACCTGGCCGTGGACGAGCTGCGGCGGCGCCGCGTGCGCGACTGGCTCCCCTACGAGGAGGAGCTGGCCCCGGCTTTCGAGCAGGCGGACCCGGACGAGCGGATCGCCGCGCGCGAGGCGCTCGAGCGGCTGAGCGCGCACGAGCGGTTCCTGCTGCTCATGCGGTTCGAGGGCGGGCTGACGCATGCCGAGATCGGCCAGCTCCTGGCGATCGGCGAGGAGGCGGCGCGCAAGCGCGTGGCCCGGGCCCGGGCGGCGC
>JALZEZ010000268.1 GCA_030861775.1 Actinomycetota bacterium | reverse complement strand
GGCGGCGGCCCGCGCCCTGGGGTCATCGCGGGTCGTGTACGCCGACACCGACGCGGGCCGCCTGGAGCACGCCGTCGCGCTCGGAGCGGAGGCCGTCGCGATCGAGGCCGGCGACGACGGCGCGCCGCGGTGGCCCAAGCGCCTGGGCCGCTTCCCGATCACGGTGAACGGGTCGATCGAGCACGACGCCCTCCACACCGCGATCCGTTCCGCGGCCGCCAACGGCTTCTGCACCACGGTCGTCTTCCCGCCCGAGCCGCTGACCCCGGTCCCGATCCTCGAGATGTACACCCGCGGCTGCACCCTCCACACGAGCCGCGTGCACGCCCGCGCGCTGATCCCGGAGGTGTTGGACCTGATCGCGTCCGGAGCGCTCGACCCGGCCACGGTCACGAGCGCGGTGGTCGGCTTCGACGACGCGCCCGACGCGCTGGCCGATCCGCCGACGAAGCTGATCCTGACGCCGTAGGGGCGTCGGCGGCCGCTCAGGCCGGCTGGCGCTCGGCCGCGGTGACGCGGCCCTCCAGGCGCGGGAGGGCCTCGACCAGCTCCGGCGGCAGCACCTTCGACGCCGACCAGACCTCTAGCCCCAAGAGCGCGCCGGTCTCGTCGAAGTCGCGCAGCCTCCAGTGCTCCTCCTCGGACCTCACGCGCCCCTGTGGTGAGCGGACGCGGATGTAGGCGATGTCGCCCTCGGGGGTGTAGTAGCTCTCGACGCCCATCGCGGCTCAGGCTACTCCGGCCACAAGCAAGACCGCCTCGTTGCAGCTGGAGCGCCGGTACGGTTCGATGAGCTCGCGGACGCCCGCTCGTCTCCCGCCCGGGCGCGGAAGAGCGTTCGCTCGGCCACGACGGCATCCCTCGCATAGCGTTTCGTTCCGGCCCGCGGTGGTGTCTAAGCAACGGACCCCAACCGACGACGATCGAGGTCGAATGAACAGGAGGCAGGCAATGACGCAGCACAAAGTGGGGACGCGAGAGGAGTGGCTTGCCGCCCGCCGCGAGCTCCTCGAGCGCGAGAAGGAGCACATGCGGCAGGGCGACGAGCTCGCTCGCCGGCGCCAGGAGCTGCCCTGGGTACCGATCGAGAAGGAGTACGTCTTTGAGACGGACGAGGGGCAGAAGACCCTGGCCGAGCTGTTCGACGGCCGCTCGCAGCTTTTCGTCTACCACCTCATGTTCGGCTACGGGTTCCGGGTCGACGAGGAGAATCCGGGATGCACCGGCTGCTCATTCGTCGCCGATCACTTCGACGGCGCGGTCCCGCACCTCAACGGCCACGACCTAACCCTGGTGGCCGAGTCGATCGCGCCGCTCGAGGAGCTTCATCCGTACAAGGAGCGAATGGGCTGGCGGTTCCCCTGGGTCTCATCCCTCGGCAGCGAGTTCAAGTACGACTTTGGAGCCGCCTTCACCGAGGAGCAGCAGCGGAGCGGTGCCGAATACAACTTCCGCCACTGGGACCAGCCCGAGCCGCAGAAGGAGGGGATGAGCGCCTTCGCGATCGTGGATGGGGTCGTTCACCACACCTACTCGACCTACGCGCGCGGTGTCGAGCAGCTGATGGGGACCTACCGGATGCTCGACATGGCGCCGCTCGGTCGTAACGAGGAAGGCCTGGAGTTCGGAGCGGCCTGGTGGCGCCGCAACGACGAGTACGAGGACGCCGCTGCCGGGGAGACCGGCTGAAGAGCGAGGACCAAGCCGGATTCGCTCTCCGTTTGAAGCAGGCGCCCCGGTCGAGGCTCGCGCCACGCTCGGAACGGAGGACAGGGAGGCGTCTTACCCGACGCGCACCACGCCCACACCGCGGCGCAACGCGTAGCTCCATGGCACGCGGGTTAATACGAATGCCGGCAAGCGAATGGACCAACCAAGCGACACCAAGAAGCGCATTTACGAGTTCGAGCTGCGGCTGGAAGAACTCTGTGTCGAATGGAAGGCGGTCGAGATCGAGACGACCAGCATCCATACGGGTATCGACGAGAAGAAGGACCCCGTGGGGACAGCGACGTTCCTAGCTGGTTGAGGCCGAGCGGCGAGGTGGGGTTCCGTCGCGAACGTCGATCCGGAGGGGGCGCCCGCGCGATCAGGCGGCCAAAGCAAGAAGCCGCCCTACCGAGCGGCTTCGCAAATGGGCCGTGAAGGACTCGAACCTTCAACCTTGGGATTAAGAGTCCCCTGCTCTACCAATTGAGCTAACGGCCCGGGACCGAGACGGCCCGAGCGAGCCCGGGCCGGGGGCCATGATAGGAGCCCCGGCTGTGATTGTCGGTTGCCGAGCGGTCGGGCCTGAGCCGGGCCGCAGAGCGCCCGCGACGCCCGCGGCTCGTCCTAGGCGCTCTCGGCGCCCGCGCCCTCGCCGGCCTTGACGGCCTGGAGCGCTTCGTCGCGCGACGCGTGGATCGGGAACACGCGGTCGAGGCCGGTGATCTCGAAGATCTTCGTGATGTTCTGGTCGGTGCAGACCAGCGCGAGCGAGCCGCCCGTGGGGCGCAGCCGCTTGACGCCGCCCACCAGCACGCCGAGGGTCGTCGAGTCGATGAACGTGGCCTTCGAGAGGTCGACGACGAGCTGCTTCTTTCCGTCCTCGATCACCTGGACCAGACGCTCCTTGAACTCCGGTGCTGTGTAGAGGTCGACCTCGCCACCGAGCTCGATGACGTGAGTCTCGGCGTCGATCGATTCGTCGTCGATGTGGAAGTTCACCTGGCTCCTACGTTCGGGTTGCGGGATGTGGGGCTTTCGGGGTCGCCCGAATTGTGACGGGTTTCTAGCAGCATTGTCCTCATGGCCTAGCCGCCCCCGGGCGTCGGAGGCTGCCCGCCGCCGGGCGCGGGCGCCTGGCCGCCATCGGGCGCGGGCGCCTGGCCGCCGCCCTGGCCGCCCTGGGCACCCGCCCCCTTCGCCTGCTCGATGAGCTGCTTGACCTGCTCGCGCTGGTCCTCCGGCGCCAGCTCGAGGGCCTTGTCCGCGGCGAGGTCGGCCTTGCGGGTCTGCCCGGCGAGCGTCGCGTACTGGACGAGCTGGAGGTACGAGCTCGCGTCGGCCCGCTCCTCGGCGACCAGCTCGGCGGCGATCGTGGCCTTGGCCGGCTCGTTCAGCCCGGTCGTCCCGTAGGCGGTGGTCATCAGCGTGGCCAGCGCCGGGTCGACCTTCTCGGGCTTGGTCGCCAGATAGCGCTCCCAGGCCGCACCGGCCTTCTTCAGCTCGTCCTTGCCCTCCTCGCCGAAGGCGCCGGTCTCGCGGTCGGTGTCGGTGGCGGCCAGCGAGTAGTGGCCGCGCACGAGCTCCACCATCGCCGCCTGGTCGCGGGGATTCGCCTTGAGCTTGTCGTTCGCCGCATCGATCTTCTTCTGGATCGTCTTGTTGGCGTCGCTGATGTCGGCGTCGTCGTTGCCGGTGAAGATGTCGAAGATGCCGCCGGACACGTCGCTGCCGATCCCGGCGCCCACCAGCCCGACGGCCATGAGCAGCGCCAGCGACGCGTACGTGACCTGCACGGCGCGGCGGCGCCTCCCTCTCAGGTCGAAGAGCATGAACTAGAAGGTTAGGACCCCTCGGCCGATGCCAGCCGCTCGGCCACCTCGGCGGATGGTCGCCCCCAGGCCGACGCGAGCACGATGCTCAGCTCGTAGAGCGCGATCAGCGGCACCATCTCGATCAGCATCGTGACCGGGTCGATCGTCGGCAGCAGGGCCGCCAGCACCGCGCACCCGACGATCGCGAAGCGCCGGTTGTGCCGCAGCTTCTCGGGCGTGGTGATCCCGAGCCTGGTCAGCCCCAGCACCCCCACCGGGATCTGGAACAGGATCCCGAGCGAGAGCAGGCTCAGCGAGACGAAGCTGTAGTAGTCGCGCGCCCGCACCTCGGTCTGGAACTCGCTGGCGTTGAAGTCGAGCAGGAAGTTCAGGGCGGGCTTCAGCACCACGAAGTAGCCGAACGCCACGCCCCCGATGAACAGGAACGGGATCATCAGGAGCAGCGGCAGCGCGACCTTCCGCTCGCTGGGGCTGAACGCCGGCAGGACGAAGGCGTAGATCTGGTAGAGGATGATCGGCATCGCGAGCAGGATCGCGCCGTAGGCGGCCACCGTGACGGTGGTCATCAGCGGCTCCGTCGGGCTCAGCGTGATCGGCTCGTGCCCGTCGGGCAGCGGCTTGTTCACGATGTCGATCAGCCGCTCGTCCTGCCAGAAGCAGAGGCCGAAGGCCACCCCGAACGCGAACAGCGCGACCATCAGCCGCGTGCGCAGCTCGTCGAGGTGCTCGACGAGGCTCAGGCGGTCCTCGTGCGCGACTGGCCGGATCTTCTTCGGCGGCACGGCGCGGAGTGGCGGACCCGGCTAGGAGACGTCGGCCGGCTTGGCGGAGCGGGCGGGCTCTTCGTCGGCGGACGCGGTCTTCACGGTCTCGTCGCCGGGCTCGATCGCCTTCTCGTCGTCCTTGCCGGTCACGGAGTCCTTGAACTCCCGCAGACCGCGGCCCATCGACCGGCCGAGATCGGGCAGGCGCTTGGGTCCGAAGATCAGCAGCACGATCACCAGGACGATGGCTATCTCGAGTGGGCCGATGTTGGGCATCAGGTCCTCCAGTAGGAGCGGAAGACCATGGTAGCCCCGATCCACCCGGGCCAACGGCCCCTCCAACTTTCGGCGATCGGGGCTCAAGTGGGGCGCCCCACTGCCGATACGTGCACCCACAGGTGGATGAGATGGCTTCCAGAGACCACGGCGAGCACCAGATGAAGCGGATCGTGCTGCCCAGCGGCAAGACGATCGAGGTCGTCTACTTCGATCACTCCGACTTCGCCGAGCCGCGTCCCGCGCCGAAGCCCGCCAAGTCTCCCGCGGAGGGCGAGCGCGAGCTCCACGTCTGCGTCAACTGCAAGTCGCCCCTCGTCTACCCCGTGCAGTGGGAGGAGGCCGACACCCGCAGCTGGCACGTCACGCTCCGCTGCCCCGAGTGCGAGTGGACCGAGGCCGGGATCTTCCATCAGGAGCAGTGCGATCGCTTCGACGACGAGCTCGAGTCGGGCACCGACCAGCTCAGCCGCGACTACAAGCGCCTGGTCACGGCCAACATGTCGGAGGAGATCGAGCGCTTCGCCCAGGCCCTCCGGGCCGACGCCATCCTCCCGGCCGACTTCTAGGCCTGCCGCTCTAAGCCCGCCGCTCCGCCACGCCGTCGGCGATGAGCTCGAGCAGCTCGCGCTGCGCCGGGCCCAGCTCGACCTCGGCCAGCGCCGCCTTCGCCCGCTCCACGTGCACGAGCGCCTGGCGGCGGGTCTCGTCGAGCGCCCCGGTGGCGGCGATCCGGTCGCAGACCGCCTCCGCGCTCGCCGGGTCGCGCAC
>JALZEZ010000554.1 GCA_030861775.1 Actinomycetota bacterium | reverse complement strand
GTCTCGACCATCACGAAGACGCCGAGAACGCCCGCGGACAGGATCACCGCCGCGACCATCGTCTCCACGATGGACATGCCTGCCTGGGACGAGCGCAGACGGCGAACCCCCTCGCTCACTATCGCCGACGCGACATGCAGCATGCGGCTCGTATCGACCGTCCGCGCCAACTCTGGACGCCGGGTGGACGTTTGTTTGAAGCTTTTGGGGTACGCCTAAACCCAGCGGGTGGCGACCCGCGGCTCTAGGTCTGGGGCTGCGCCTCGAACCCGCCCGGGCCGCGGCGCTCGTACTCGTCGCGCGAGACCTCGACCTCGACGTTCCACTGCTGGCTGAAGCCGCGCATGGCGAACACGATCAGCAGGAACTGAACGGGCACGATCAGGATCGTGAGCAGGCCCAGCATGCCCGCGGGGAGGGTGGACTCCTCGTAGCCGTCGCCCTCGCGGTCGAACCAGGCGGGGCCGGCGATCGCGGCCACGACGAGCAGCAGCACGGCGAGCCCGGCGGCGACCGGCAGCGTGCCGCGGTTCCAGCGCGCGACGTAGTAGGCGATCGCGAGGTAGATGAGCACGTACATCACCGAGACCATCTGCGCGCCCTGTAGCTGGGCCCATCCGCCGACCGTCACGACGGCCACGAGACCGGCGCTGACGAGCAGCAGCAGGATGACCGTCGCCTTGGTCGCCTTCGACGCGGCCTTCTCCCGGTTGGGATGCACGATGACGGTCTCGGCCACCGGCGCGAAAGTGTACGTGGCGGGCGGATGTCGTGCCTCACCGGGTCGAGCCATGCGGATGGAGGGACTCGAACCCCCACGGGCAAGGCCCACCGCGACCTAAACGCGGCGCGTCTACCAGTTCCGCCACATCCGCGTGGGTGCCAGTCTAGGTCAGGACTTGGGACCGATCGTCACCTAGAATCGACCGCCCCCGGGGCAGTAGCTCAGTTGGTCAGAGCGGTGGTCTCCAAAACCATAGGTCGGGGGTTCGAATCCTCCCTGCCCCGTGTGAAGCCACCGTCCGTCTCAACGGGCGGCGGCGCACGATAGGCCCGCGCGCTCAGCACGCACGCGCCGGGTGCCGATCAGAACCGGATGCAGCGATGGCTCGCACGGCGTCTTCACGCGCGCGAGGGCGCGCGAGGGCGCATGCGCGGCTCCTCCGACGGCGCCCTGAACCTCTGGGAGAGCGCCCGCGAGCGCTCGGACGCGTGGGTCATGTCGCGCGCCGCGGCGTCGCTCTACGCGGCCGGCGCCACGCTGGTCACGCTGTGGCTCGCGCTGCCCCACCCCAGTAGCGGCGACGACCGGGCGCTGATCACGATCGTCGCCATGGCGTTCGCGGGCGCCGGCGTCATCTGGTTCCGGGGCGCGCGCTGGAGCCCGCAGACGTACGAGCTCGCGGCGGCGGTCGGCACGGTGCTCGTGACCTGCGTCGTGCACTTCAGCGGCCGCAGCGGCACGCCGTTCGTCCTCTTCTACCTGTGGAGCAACCTGTTCGCCTGGTACTTCTTCCCGCGCCCGCGCGCGGCGCTCCAGCTCGCGCTGATCGGGTTCTGCTACGCGGTCGCGCTCCAGATCCAGGACCCGGTCGCGAGCATCCCCTACACGGACGGGCTGATCTCGGTCTTCGGGGCCGGCACCACGCGCTGGGTGGTCACGCTCGGCACGCTGCTCGTCGCCGGGCTCCTGGTCACGACCCTGCGCGAGCGCGTGGACCGGCTCATCGCCCGCCTGACCGCGGAGCGCAACTTCGTGTCGGGCGTGGTCGACACCGCCCCGGCGCTGGTCGTCGTGCTCGACCCCCAGGGCCGCGTGCAGAGCTTCAACCCCGCCTGCGAGACCGTGACCGGCTACTCGTTCGAGGAGGTGCGCGGCCGCTCGTGGGAGGACCTGATCGAGCCGGGCGCGCTGGAGCGCGTGCGGGCGCAGTGGCCGGCGCTGCTCGGCGGCGGCGACGTCCGTGAGTTCGACGCGGGCGTGAGGACGCGCGCGGGCGGGTCGCGGTTGGTGGCCTGGTCGGCGATCGCGGTGCGCGACGCCTCCGGCAAGCCCGGCCACGTGATCGCCACCGGCATCGACGTCACCGACCGCAAGCGCGGCGAGGAGGAGCTGCGGCGCCGGCTCAAGCGCCAGGCGGCGGTGGCCGAGCTCGGCCGGCGCGGCCTCGAGGGGATGTCGCTGGGCGACCTGATGAGCCGCTCGGTGGAGCTGGTGGCGGCGCAGCTCGGGCTCGACCGCTGCGAGGTCTGGGAGGTCACCGAGTACAACGGCGAGCTGCTGCTCACCGCCGCGCGCGGCTGGGACGGCGCGGCCGTGGGCGAGACCCGCCTCAGCGCGGCCCCGGAGAGCCTGCCCGGCTTCACGCTCGTCGCGGACGGGCCGGTGGTCGTGCCCGACTA
>JALZEZ010000553.1 GCA_030861775.1 Actinomycetota bacterium | reverse complement strand
GGCCCAGTGCCGCTGCGCCGCGGGGCGGTCGCCGCGCGTCAGCGCGAGCCGGGCGCGCAGGTACCAGACGCGGATGTTCTTCGGCTCCAGCTCGGCCGCTTCCGCGAGCAGCTCCTCGGCGCGATCCGGGCGCCCTGCGCGGTGGTTGGCCCGGGCCATGGCCAGCTCGCGAGCGGCGCCGGGGTTCAGCGGCCGCGAGTCCTCGAAGAGGCGCTCCACCTCCTCGATCGGGCGGTTCTCGATCGCGGCGCCGAACGCGTCCTCGACCTTCTCCTCGCTGCGGAAGGTGACCACCCCCGCCACAACGCCGGCGACCGAGAGCGCGACGACGCCCGCGCGGATGAGCGACCGGGTCGGCACGCGCGCATTATGGATCGCGGCGCTGCCGCTGCTCGCGTCGCCGGCGCTGCTGGCCTTCGACAGCGGCGGGACGGGGGTCTCGGCGCAGGCCGTGGGGGCGGTCGTGCTGTTCGGGCTCCTGGCCGTGTGCGCGGTGGTCGCGCCGTGGCCGCTGGTGGAGCGCTCGTGGCCTCTGTGGGCGCTGCTGGCGCTGGCGGGGTTCGGCGGGTGGACGGCCGTGTCGGCCTCGTGGAGCCCGGCGCTCGGGGACGCGGTGAACGACGCGGACCGAATGGGCCACTACTTCGGGGCGTTCTTCCTGGCGGTGGTGGTCATGCGCGCGCCAGGCGTGCGGGCCGTGGCGCCGGACGTGCTGCTGTGGGGGATCGTCGTGGTGGTGCTGTACGCGCTGGGCGGGCGGCTCCTGCCCGACGTGGTGCAGGTCGAGCTGAGCTCCGAGGCCGGCGACCGACTCCACCAGCCGCTCACCTACTGGAACGCGATGGGGATCCTCGCCGGGTTCGGGGTGCTGCTCGCGACGGCGGTGGCGGCGGACGACCGGCGCGGGCTGGCGTACCGCGCGGCGGCGTGCGCCGCCGGGGTGCCGTGTGGGCTGGCCTGCTACCTGACGCTCTCGCGCGCCTCCTGGGCCGCCGTGGCGGCGGGCCTCGCGGTGCTCCTGCTCGTGCGCCCGCGCCTCTCGGCGGCGCTCGCGGCCTGGCTCTGGGCCTCGGCCACGGTGCTGCTCGTCGTAGCGCTGCGTGCGTTCCCCGGTGCGCTGCACCTGGACCGGGGGGCGGACGCACAGGCCTCCGACGGCCTCCCGGTGGCGCTGATCGCGATCGGGCTGGCGGCCCTGACAGCTTTCGCCTTCAACCTCACGATGCGCCGCCGGGAAGCCGCAGACGCCCCTGAGGGCGGCGCGCGGCGAGTCCTCCGAGGGGGGCTCTCTGAGCGAGCCCGCGAGCGTACCCCCGAGGAGGACACGACGCGCGCCGCCCTCCCGCCGCGCCGGGGCACGCTCGCCGCCGGCGTCATCGCAGCAACCCTCGCCGCCGGCTTCGCCGTCTCCTTCGCCTCCGAGCGCACCGAGGAGATCTCGAAGGGCGCGGAGCGCGTCACCACCCTCAAGACCTACCGCGGCGACTACTGGCGGGTCGGGCTCGAGTCGTTCGCCGATCACCCGCTGGCGGGCGTCGGCACGCGCGGCTTCCAGGTCGAGTGGCTGCGCGAGCACGACGAGCGCGTCTTCGCCTACGACGCCCACTCGCTCTACGTGGAGACGCTGGCCGAGCTGGGGATCGTCGGGTTCGTCCTGCTGGCGGCGCTGGTCGGGACGGTGGCGGGCGGGGTCCGGCGCCGCTTCCGCGCCGTGCCCGGCGACCCGCTGCTCGCCGCGTGCGCGGCGGTGCTCGGCGCCTTCGCCGTCCACGCCGGGCTCGACTGGGACTGGGAGGTGCCGACCGTCACCCTGCCGGCGCTGCTGCTCGCCGCGGCGGCGATCCAGGCCGACACGTGAGGGTCCTCGCCGTCGGCAGCCAGTTCCCGCCGCACCACCTGGGCGGGTACGAGCTGATCTGGGAGTCGGGGATGGAGCTGCTGCGCGAGGCCGGGCACGAGGTGCTCGTGCTCACGACGGGCTTCCGCCTGCCCCACGCGGAGCGGCGCGAGCCGGAGCTGCCGGTGAGGAGGGAGCTCCGCTGGTACTGGCACGAGCACGGCTTCCCTCGGCTCGGCGCGCGCGAGCGGCTCGGCCTCGAGCGCCACAACGCGGGCGTGCTCGGGCGGGCGCTGGCCGAGCACCGGCCGGGCGTCGTGAGCTGGTGGTCGATGGGCGGCATGTCGCTGTCGCTGATCGAGCAGGTGCGGCGCGCGGGGCTGCCGTCGGTGGCCGCCTTGTGCGACGACTGGTGGTCGTACGCGCCGGCGGTGGACGCCTGGACGCGCGCGTTCGCGGAGCGCCCGCGCCTCGGGCGGGTGGCGGCCGCGGTCACCCGAATACCGACCCGGCCGGAGCCGGCGACGGCGATCGGCTCGTGGGTGTTCCTCAGCGAGGACCTGCGCGCC
>JALZEZ010000552.1 GCA_030861775.1 Actinomycetota bacterium | reverse complement strand
GGGCACCACCGCCGAGGAGGCCGCGGCGGCCGACGAGCCGAAGCCCGCGCGGGTGGCGGCCGACCTCCGCGAGCTGGTGCTCGGCTGATGGCCCGCAAGACGCACCACAAGCACTCGTCCTCGAAGGGCTACCGGAAGCTGCTCGACTCGCTGGCCGCGCTGGAGGGCGTGCACCGCGTGGCCACCGGCCGCGTGACCCCCAGGATGGGCTCGGGGCGCCCGGTGGCGGCGATCTCGAAGGTCCGGCGGGTGGAGTCCGGGCTCTCGATCACGATCAACACCGAGGGAGCGATGATCGACGCCTACGTGATCACCGACCGCCCCGAGGCGGTCGAGGCGGCGATGGCCGAGCGCGGCTGGACGGTGGGCTAGCCGCGGGCGCTGTGCGCCGAGGGACTGGTTAGCAGGACAATAAGGTTCTTGGACCCGGACGAGACCGTGCGTTGGAGAGCGTCGTAGCCTTACACGAGGTCGGAGCTGGCCGTATGCGGCTCGGCCCACTCTCGCATTCCTGCACCGTGGGGCCCGACCCCCACGGGGCGATGGCGGCGCTGTTCCGTGAACTCGCAAAGCCGCATCCGAACGGCTTCAGCTTCATGTTCCGTCCGGCCGTGGACCATTGGGTGGAGGAACGCGCGTTCACCACCGAGATCTACCTGGTTCGGCTGTTCAACGGTGATCATCTCGCCGTGGTGACCTGGCTTACGGAGACTCCGGAGCACGAGGTCGAGCAGCGTCATGTACGCCAGGTGCTGGCGGCATGGGACCGGGCCTTCGGCCCCTCCAACGTCCAGATCGCCGATGATGCTTCGATGCTCACGGTGAACCCCCGACTAGTACGGCCGGATGAGATCGGTGAGCTCGGCGGCTACACCGGCAGCGAAGAGTCGCCACGCGATCACGATCGGGCGCCGGCCCAGCGCAGGCGCCGCTGGTTCAAGCGAACACGCTGAGCTGCGGGACCCAGGCCACCGCGCCAGCGGCACGCTTCAGCCGGCGACCCCCAGCAGGGCTCGTGCTTCGGGCGTGATCCCCAGCCCGGCCGCGGTCGCCGCCGCGAGGCCCTCGGCGGGGTCCACGCCTTTGTGCTCGTACAGATGCGCGGCGCAGACGGCCGCCACGAAGTCCGTGTGGCGGTTGCCGTGCAGCGCCACCGCCCCGGCGCACCGCAGCTCCCGCCTGAGCAGCGGCAGCAGCTCCTCGAGCGCCTGCTCGCCCTCCGCGCACGAGGCCACCGGCACGTGGTGCCACTCGAGCCCCGCGGCCTCGTAGTCGGCCAGGTTGTGGCGGGTGGTCATCGTGCTCACCACCAGCCGGACGCCGCGCTGCTTGAGGTACTCGACGTCGGCCTCGCGGCGCTCGGGGCGGTGGCTGCGGCCGCCGCCGCCCGGTCGCTCCATCGCGCACAGCTTCCGCGGGCGCGCCCACCAGATTCGCTTGGGTCGGTTCATGTCCCCCTAAGGACGCCGGGCCGGAGATTCGCCCCCCTAGACTCTCGGCCCGATGGCCGACCCTCGCCGCCCGCTCGCGGTGCTCGTGAATCCCGCGGCGGCCGGAGGGCGCGCGCTGAAGGTGCTCCCCGAGGTCCGCGCGGAGCTGGACCGGCTCGGTGCCACCTACCGGGTGGTCGAGACCAGCAGCGCCGACCACGCCCGCTCCGAGGCGGCGGCCGCCGTGCAGCGGGGCGAGAAGGTGGCGGGCCTGGGCGGCGACGGCCTGATCGGGACGGTGGCCGCCGCGATGTGCCGCAGCGAGGTCCCGCTCGCGGTCCTGCCCGGCGGCCGCGGCAACGACCTGGCCCGCGTGCTCGGCATCCCGACGGAGCCGGCGGAGGCCGCCCGGGTCGCGGTCGAGGGGGTCGAGCACCCGATCGACGTGGCCGAGGCGAACGGCAAGACGTTCGTGGGCATCGCGAGCTTCGGGATCGACTCCGACGCGAACCGGATCGCCAACGAGGCCAAGCTCGTGAAGGGCAACCTGGTCTACCTGTACGCCGCCGTGCGCGCCCTGATCCAGTGGAGGGACGCGAACTTCGAGGTGGTCGTGGACGGCGAGCGCCACTCGTTCCGCGGCTGCGACGTGCTGGTGGGCAACTCGAAGGCCTACGGCGGCGGGATGTACGCGCTTCCCCACGCCGTGCTCGACGACGGGCTGCTCGAGGTGATGGTCACGACCCAGCGCCCGAAGCTGGCGCTGCTGCGGCTTACGGTTAAGGCGTTCACCGGGTCGCACATCACCGACCCGGCGCTGCGCTTCCTGCGCGGGCGCGAGGTGGAGGTGAGCGCGGACCGGCCGTTCGAGGTCTACGCCGACGGCGACCCGGTCGCGGAGCTGCCGGCGCGGATCACCGTGGCCGAGCGCGCGCTGCGCGTCATGGTGCCGGCGAGCTGATGCTGCGCCTGGCCGTGGCG
>JALZEZ010000267.1 GCA_030861775.1 Actinomycetota bacterium | reverse complement strand
GGAAGGCGTTGACGAGGGCCACCAGACCCGCGCCCAGCCGGCGGCCGGCGGCCTCGAGGACCGCACCGGCGGACGGATCCCCGTCGTGGGCCAGCTCGGCCACGAGCGCGCCGGTGATCTCGCGCCCCGCCGCGAGCGCCCGGCCGAGCCCCGACTGCGGATCGCGCTCCGCCGCGAACAACCCCTCGCGGCCCATCGCGCTGCCCGACGCGACCGCCTCCAGGCAGCCCCGGTTCCCGCACGCGCACTCCGGCCCGTCCAGGTCCACGGTCATGTGCCCGAGCTCCGCGCCCCCGCCGCGCGCCCCCCCGTACGGCCGCCCGTCGAGCAGCAGCGCGCCGCCGATCCCGGTGCCCAACGTGAGCATCACCGCGTGGCGCGCCCCCCGCGCCGCCCCCGCCCGCGACTCCGCCAGCAGCGCCAGATTCGCGTCGTTGTCCACGAAGGCCGGCAGCCCCAGCCGCTCCCGCATCAGGTCACGGAACGGCACCCCCTCGAGCGGCAGGTGCACGCTGAACTCCGAGGCACCCTCGTGAACCAGCGACGGGATCCCGAACCCCACCGCGACGACGTCCGGCGCCGCGGCCCGGGCCTCCTCCACCGCCTCGACCACCACGTCGATCACCTCGTCGCGCTGCTCGCCGCGCCAGAAGCGGTGGACCCGCTCGCGCACGGAGAGCGACTCGTCCACGACCCCGCCGAGGAGCTTGGTGCCCCCGGCATCGATCCCGATCACGCGGCCCGCCGACATCCGCGGTCTGTATACACGGGGCATGCCCCCCGATGCGCCCGGCGCCCCGCCGCCGCAGGGCCCGCCACCCGGCCCACCCCAGTACAAGGTCTACCGCTCGCGGCGCTCCCTGCGCGACCGCCTGCGCCCCGACCGCCCCGCCGAGAGCCCCATGCGCCGCCTCCGCCGCAGGCGCGAGCGCGGCCCGCGCGATCGCCCGCTCTGGCGCCGCGTCCTGCGCTGGGCGCTGGTCGGCGCCGCCCTCTGGCTGCTCCTCTCGTTCGTGATCTTCATGATCAGCGCGCAGACCCAGGAGGGCGTCTCGAGCCGCACCGAGGACGCCCTCTCGGGCCGCGGCAGCCTCGTCACGGGCAGCACGGTCCTCGTGCTCGGCTCCGACGAGCGCTCCAAGGGCACCAGGGAGCCCGGCGCCGCCGACGACCCCGCGCGGGCCGACAGCATCATGCTCCTCCACGTCGGCATCGGCAGCGTGCGCAAGCTGTCGATCCTGCGCGACTCCTACGCCGGCCCGGACGTGGGCCGCATCAACGCCGCGTACGCCCAGGGCGGCGCCGCCGGGATGGTCCGGGTGGTCGAGCGCTTCATGGGCAACGGGCTCGAGGTCAACCACGTGATCGAGGTGAACTTCGAGAACTTCCCGGAGCTGATCGACGCGCTCGGCGGCGTGGACATCACCCTCGACAACTGCCTCAAGTCCGACCGCTTCGGCGACAAGCGCGTGCGGCTCAGCAAGGGCAAGCACCACCTGAGCGGCCGCGAGGCGCTCCGCTTCGCGCGCGTGAGGAAGAACCGCTGCGCCCCCAACGAGGACGACCGCCAGCGGGCGGCGCGCCAGCAGCAGGTGCTGAAGGGGATGCGCGACCGCCTCGTGCACCCCAGGAACTGGCCGAGCTCGTTCGTCCGCGCGCCGTGGATCGCCTGGGAGGCTCCGCGCGCGCTGCGCACCGACATGCGCGGCCCCGGCCTGCTGATGCTGTTCACCGACCTGCTGACCGGCGGCTCGGGGAAGACCAGCGTGCTGAAGCCGGACGGCATCAACGGCGACGGCAGCCTGCGGATCGAGCGCTCCAGCCGCGCGGCGGCCGCCCGGAAGCTACTCGGCGACTAGTCGGAGCCTGTTTGACTCAGAGCGTTTCCACCGATTAGGGTCGCTTCATGAAAAGGGGCGCGGCCCGCACACTGCTCATGCTGGTCCTGCTCGCGGCCGGCATTGCGCTCCTGGTCCTCTGGGTGGTCTTCCTCTTTCAGGCGGCGAAGAGCAAACCGTCGGCCGCGGATCAGAAGGCGTTCGGGCACCTGACCGCTCTCGTCTTCCTCGCGCTGTTCACGGTCGCGATCCATCTGCTCGGGCGAGGCGTCGGCGGCCTAGTGATCGGGCACGACGGGCGCGTGTCGACGTCGAAGGTGCAGCTCGTCATGTGGACCTACGTGATCGCGGCGTCGATCACGTCGCTCATTGCCGCCACCTGGGTCGGCTTCGACGCCGGCTTCGACAAGCTCACCGACCCGAGCTTCGACGTCGAGGACTACTTGGTGCTGCTCGGTGGCCCGTTCGCGGCGGCGATTTCGGCGCGTGCGATCGTCGGCTCGCAGGTCGCGAACGGTGAGCGGGCCAAGCCTCCCGGGGACGCGAGTGCCGCGCAGGTGCTCACGAACGACGAGGGCAGGGCCGACCTGGTCGACTCGCAGTACCTGCTCTTCAACCTGGTCGCGGTGATCTACTTCGTGGGCGCGTTCATCCAGGAACCGCAGCAGGGCCTGCCGGACATCCCGACGGTGCTGCTCGTCCTGGCGGGTGTGTCGGCAGTGAGCTACGTCTCCAACAAGGCCATCGCCGAGGGGACTCCGCAGGTGACCGGGGTCTTCCCGGCCAAGGGCCCGCCGGATACGCCGGTGGAGGTGTTCGGAACCGCCTTCCTCTATCCGAAGCAGCTTGGATCCGCAGACGTCACGGGCGCGGCCGACCTGTTCCACGAGGTGAGAGTGATGATCGGCGGCTATGAGGCGACGCAGGTGGCGGGCAGCCTCAGTCACTCGCGCGGCGGCGACGACCGCCTGAAGGTGCTCGTGCCGACGCAGCTCGCCCCAGCCGTCCCCCACGACGTGACGGTCCTCAACTTCCGCGGGACGGCGAGCACCGCCAGCACCGCGGCCAAGTTCGAGGTCGTCGGCCCCACTCCGCCGACGCAGCCGCCGGCCGGCGGCTAGTCCGACTTCTTGGCGGTGTCCGTCTTGGCCGGCTTGTCCGAGGACGACGTCGAGTCCCCCTTGGACTCGCTCTTCGAGTCGTCCGACGACCCCGCCGTGGCGCCCGCCTTCTTGCGCCCGTAATCCGTGGTGTAGAAGCCGGAGCCCTTGAAGTGGACCGCCACGGGGTGGAACACCCTCTGCACCGGCGCGCCGCAGACCTCGCACTCGGCCACCGGGTCGTCGCTCATCCGCTGCATGACCTCGAAGGTGTGCCCGTTGTCGCAGCGGTACTCGTAGAGCGGCATCGGGCGCCGAGTCTATTGACGCGCCCGGCGTGCTCAGGCCGCCTGAGTGCCCGGCGCGTCCGCCGCGGGCGGGCGCGGGGCGTCCAGATCGTCGAGGATCGACACCCGCATCGAGTGCCAGACGATCCAGGCCGCTACGTGGCTCGTGGCTCTGAAGGCGATGGTCACCATGGAAAGTGGACCTGGCTCCACCCTATAACGACTACCCGACGGCTGGCCATCCCAAAAACACGCTATTAGCGGGGATTTCACGAGTGCGACCGCGCCCGTTTCGAGCCGGATTTCCACGCAGGTAGCGGGTTCCGAGCCGTCCTCTAGGGTTCCGCGCCAGTGGCGGAGACCGAGAAGAGCGCGGCGGACGTGGCCGACGAGGTGACGATGGACAAGATCGTCGCCCTCTGCAAGCGGCGCGGCTTCATCTTCCAGTCGTCCGAGATCTACGGCGGCCTGGCCTCGACCTACGACTACGGCCACTACGGCGTGCTGCTGAAGAGCAACGTCAAGGCCGAGTGGTGGCGCGCCATGGTCCAGGAGCGCGAGGACATCGTGGCGCTCGACGCGGCGATCCTGATGCACCCCCGGACGTGGGAGGCCTCCGGCCACCTGGAGGGGTTCACCGACCCGCTCGTCCAGTGCCTCGGCGAGTGCAAGCGGCGCTGGCGCGAGGACCACCTCCGGGAGGCTCAGCAGGGGGGCTCCGCCCCCTCGGCACCGCCTTCGGCGGGGGCCTCCCCCGGAGAGCTGAAGTGCCCCGAGTGCGGCGGCGAGCTGTCCGAGCCGCGCCAGTTCAACCTCATGTTCAAGACCCACATGGGCCCGGTGGAGGACGAGGCCAACGTGATCTACCTGCGGCCGGAGACCGCCCAGGGGATCTTCGTGAACTTCAAGAACGTCCTCCAGTTCTCGCGCAAGCGGCCCCCGTTCGGTATCGCCCAGGTGGGGAAGTCGTTCCGCAACGAGATCACCCCCGGCAACTTCGTCTTCCGCACCCGCGAGTTCGAGCAGATGGAGATGGAGTTCTTCGTCCCGCCCGACGAGGCCGGCCGCTGGTACGACTTCTGGCGCGACGCGCGCCGGGCCTGGTACGAGGAGCTCGGCATCCGGCCCGACCGCCTGCGGCTGCGCGACCACGAGGCCGACGAGCTCTCCCACTACTCGAGCGCGACCGCCGACGTGGAGTACCTGTTCCCGATCGGCTGGTCCGAGCTGGAGGGGATCGCCAACCGCGGCGACTTCGACCTCACCCAGCACATGCAGCACTCGGGCGAGAAGCTCGACTACGTCGACTCCGCCACCGGGAACCGCTACGTCCCCCACGTGATCGAGCCGGCCGCGGGCGCCGACCGGGCCACGCTGGCCTTCATGGTCGACGCCTACGACGAGGAGGAGGTCGAGGGCCGCGAGCGCGTGGTGCTGCGGCTCCACCCCCGGCTCGCCCCGGTCAAGGTGGCGGTGCTGCCGCTGGTGAACAAGGACGGCCAGCCGGAGCTCGCGCGCGAGATCTACGAGGACCTGCGCACCCGCATGCCGGCCGAGTACGACACCGGCGGCTCGATCGGCAAGCGCTACCGCCGCCAGGACGAGATCGGCACGCCGTGGGGGGTGACGGTGGACCACCAGACGATGGAGGACCGCACGGTCACGCTGCGCGACCGCGACTCGCTCGACCAGGCCCGAGTGCCGATCGACGACCTCGGCCCGCTTCTCACCGAGCGCCTGGCCGCGCCCTGGCGCAGCCCGAAGCTGGGCTAGCGCCGGCGGAGCGCCTCCGCGGCCACCAGCCGCGCCGCCCGCAGCGAGGAGCGCCTCAGCCGCGACGCGCGGTCGCAGGGGCTGTGCCGGCAGGGCTCCCCGTCGGCCCCCACGCCCAGCTTCATCCCGCGCATCCCGAGCAGCTCGAACTCGCGGTGGTCGGAGTTCCCGCTGCCGGAGTCGCGGACCCAGCTCACCGTCACGCCGGCCGCGCGGGCAGCCGCCAGCAGCTCGCGCTCCACCCGCCGCCGCGGGCCGCCCACCGGCGAGCGCAGCCAGAACGGCCGGTCGCGGCCCACCTCGTCGAGCGACAGCGCCCAGCGCAGCCGCCGGTGCAGCTCGCGCCGGCGCACGAGCCGGGCC
>JALZEZ010000551.1 GCA_030861775.1 Actinomycetota bacterium | reverse complement strand
CCAGGGGAGGAGGAGGTCGCGCTGCGGCATGTACGCGCAGGCGCCCGAGGCCGCCGCGCCCGGCCCGGCCGCGCCGCTCGCCGCGACGGTCACGCTCCCCCCATCGGGCTCCTGGAGCCCCGCGATCAGCTCGAGCAGCGTGGACTTGCCGCAGCCGGACGGGCCGACCAGCGCCACCACCTCGCCCGCCGGCACGGAGAGGTCGAAGCCCTCCACGACCGTGAGCGGGCCGAACCGGCGGGTGACGCCCTCCATGGCCAGTACCGCTTCGGTCCGAGGGCGGCTGGATGCCGCTGTCGTCATCGCTCCCTCCGCGGGCATTACCCCACAGGTTCGAAGGGTCAGCGCCGGATCAGGCGCTATCTCAGCCCGCTTCCGCGAGCCCCCCTGGTTTCCGTGCCCGCGATGTTACCCGTCCGGGCAGTCGCGGCGAGCCTCAGCGCGGCGCGGTAACGAGCAGCACGTCGGTCACGGGGTCGACGGGCTGCCCCTCCCCATGACCGCGCACGGTGATCCGGTAATCCCCCTCCGGCAGGCCCGTGGCCTTGAACTCCTGCCAGCCGTCGTCGCGCCGCCGGAGGGGGCCCTGCGCCTGGGGCGCGCCGGTCGCGGCGTGGGCGAGCACGGCCTCGAGCGCACGACCCTCGGCGTCCGGGCGAGCCCGTACCACCACCGGCTCGTCGGTCGTGTAGACGTCCTGGAGGTCCAGCGACAGCGCGACCTGCGACACGGCGCGAAAGCGGCCGTAGTCGATGCCCCTGATCCGGCTCTCCACCTGGACCGCGACCTCCGGGGCGGTGTGGACGCCGGAGTGGGCGCGGGCCACGAACAGCTCCAGGTCCTGGCCCTCGATCTCGATCGGGGTCGCGGACGGCGCTGGGACCGTGCCGTCGCCTCCCGGATCCCCGTCGCCGTGCAGGTGCATTGCCTCCACGCCGTCCTCCGCGCGGCGGGCGGCCTGGATCGTGACCTGCTCGGTGCCCACCACTGGCCGATAGCGGAACTTGCCGGCGTAGTCGTCGTCGCGCGCGTTGCGCGCCGCCGCCGCGCGGATGTCGGCGTGGAACGCGCCCCCGGCACGCACCCGCTCGGGGTCCAGCGGGCGGGGCAGGGAGTCGATCTCCGACAGCCGGGCGAGCTCTCCTCTCGCGTCCGCGAGACAGGGATAGGTGGGCAGGAGCTGATAGACCGAAGGAAAGGTGCGGACGGCGTCCGAGACGTCGACGACGCCAGCCGGCGCGCGCAGGCCGTTGACCAAGTACACGAGCGCCTTCGGCGCGCCGCGGAAGGGCGTGCCGAACGTGATCAGGAGGCGCGTGTCGCGCCAGCCCTCGAGGACCTCGACGAAGTAGCGGGCCACGAGGCCGCCCATCGAGTGGCAGAGCAGGACGAGCCTCGCGCCCGGGCTCCGCTCGAGCCAGCCTGCCGCCGCGCGCTCGAGTTGGAGCGCCGACACGCGGTTGTCGCGCCGCCAGTCGTACGGGAACTCGAACAGGTCCTTGCCCCGCACCAGCCCTAGCCGCCGCTCCAAGCGGTCGACGAGCGAGCCGTACACGTCGATCTTCCAGAGCCCAGGGATTGCCTGGGCGTGCGGCATCAGGCGGGTGGCGCGGACGCCGCCCGGGTGCGCGTCGGGATCGCCGTCGTCGCCATCGAGCACGAGCGTCTCGCCGGCCGCCCGCAGGCGGCGCAGCTGCTTCACGATCCCGCCGGCCGAGAAGTCCCAGACCGGCTCCCCGTCGCGCTGTAACACGCTCCCCGCGATCCCGGGCAGGACGACCACGACGTCCTTCGTCTTCGCCTCGCTCAATTCGCTTGCAGTCAATCAGGCGCTCGGCGAGAATCCAAGCCGCATGGCCTCCGATCGGCGCAGGACTCGGCAGGCGGCCCGCTTCGCCGCGCTGGAGGAGAACCGGGCGATCGCGAGCCGGGCCGAGGCCGAGCTCGCGCGGGGTGAGGCGCCGGACCTGGTCGAGGGGCGCCGGCTGCTGGAGCTCGGCCGCGCGGCCTCCCGGATCGGCGACATCTCACTCGCGCAGTTCTTCCTGTTCAAGGCGCAGGACGCGCTCGTGGACCATCTCGACAGCCTCGAGCTGCTCGAGACGCTCCGCGAGTACGTGCACGTGGAGAACGCGTTCGGCATGCACGCGGCCGCCTACCGTGACTGCGAGGCGGCCCTGCTGCAGACGGGATCCCATCCCGACCGGTACGCGCCGGTGCTCGAGGCTCTTGCCGAGACGTACGTCGGCACCGGCTCGTACCAGGCCGCGCTCGGGAACCTGGGCGAGGCGATGGAGTACTACGCCGGGCTGGGCATGCCCGCGGATGGCGCCCGCGTGCTGCGCCGCGCTGGCGCGGTGCGACACCTGATCGGCCAGGACGCGGAGGCCGAGCGCGACCTCCGGTCGGCGC
>JALZEZ010000266.1 GCA_030861775.1 Actinomycetota bacterium | reverse complement strand
CGCGAAGGTCAGTGGCGGGGTGAGTAATCTCTCTTTTTCGTTCCGCGGCAACGACCTGGTGCGCGAGGCCATCCATTCGGCTTTCCTCTATCATGCCATCCGCGCCGGCATGGACATGGGCATCGTCAACGCCGGCCAGCTCGCCGTCTACGACGAGATCGACGCCGAGCTGCGCGAGCGGCGCGCCGAGATCGCCCGCATCGAGGAGCGGATCCTGCGCAAGGAGGAGTCCCTCGACGTGCGCCTGGCGGAGCTCGAGCGGCGCGAGACGGCCCTCGAGGACCGCGTCCGCAACCTCGACCGCGAGGCCGACAAGCTCAAGGCCGCCAAGCGCGACCAGGTCCGCGAGCTCGAGCGCATCGCCGGCCTCAGCGCGGGCCAGGCGCGTCAGATCCTCATGCGCGAGCTGGAGGAGGAGCTGCGCCACGACAGCGCCGCCCTCGTGCGCCAGGTCGAGCAGGAGGCCCGCCGCGACGCCGAGCGCAAGGCCCGCAGCATCCTCTCCACGGTCATGCAGCGCGTGGCCGGCGGCCACGCCGCCGAGACCACCGTCTCGGCCGTCCACCTCGACTCGGACGACCTCAAGGGGCGGATCATCGGCCGCGAGGGCCGCAACATCCGCGCCCTCGAGACCCTGACCGGGATCGACTTCATCGTCGACGACACCCCGGGGGCGGTCCTGCTCTCCGGCTTCGACGGCGTCCGCCGGGAGATCGCCCGGCTCACGCTCGAGAAGCTCCTCCAGGACGGCCGCATACACCCGGCCCGGATCGAGGAGGCCTACTACGCCGCGCGCTCGGAGATCGAGAACCACATCGCCGAGGTGGGGGAGCAGGCCGTGCTCGAGGCGGACATCGGCACGCTGCACCCGGAGCTCTCGAAGCTCCTCGGCCGCCTCCACTACCGCACCAGCTACGGCCAGAACGTGCTCGCCCACTCGCTCGAGTGCGCCCGCCTGGCCCGTCTCCTGGCGGCGGAGCTGGGAGCCAACTGCAAGACCGCCGCGCGGGCGGCGCTGATGCACGACATCGGGAAGGCGGTCACGCACGAGATCGAGGGCCCGCACGCGCTCGTGGGCGGCGACATCGCGCGCCGCTACGGCGAGAGCGAGGCGGTGGCGCACGCGATGGAGGCCCACCACAACGAGGTCGAGCTGCGTACGGTGGAGGCGGTGATTGTGCAGATCGTCGATTCGCTCTCAGGGGCCCGCCCGGGCGCCCGCGGCGAGTCGCTCGAGCAGTACACCAAGCGCCTGCGCGACCTGGAGCAGATCGCGGCCCGCCACACCGGCGTCGAGAAGGTCTACGCCATGCAGGCCGGCCGCGAGATCCGGGTGATCGTGCACCCCGAGGAGGTGGACGACGACACCGCCGCGCTGCTCAGCCACCGCATCGCCCGCGACGTGGAGCGCGAGCTCGAGTACGCCGGTCAGATCAAGGTGACCGTGATCCGCGAGAGCCGCTCGGTGGACTTCGCGAAGTAGCGCCATGGAACAGCGTCTCAGCCTGATAACCCTCGGAACCCGCGACCTCGCCCGCGCCCGCGCCTTCTACGAGGCGCTCGGCTGGCACACGAACGCCGCACCGGAGGACGACGTCGCGTTCTTCCAGGCCGGCGGCATGATCGTCGCCCTCTGGGACCGCGCGAAGCTGGCCGAGGACAGCGGCGTGACCGACGGCGGCGGCTGGGGCGGGATCACGCTCGCCTACAACACGCGCTCGCCGGAGGAGGTGGACGCGGTGATCGAGGAGGCCCGCGCCGCCGGCGCGCAGATCCCGCGCGAGCCGGGCGAGACCTTCTGGGGCGGCTACTCGGCCATGTTCGTGGACCCCGACGGCCACCCCTGGGAGGTCGCGCACAACCCGCGCTGGACGATCGAGCCGGACGGCTCCACGCGGCTAGGCTGAGGGCCCGTGAAGACGTACCACGTGACCACCTTCGGGTGCCAGATGAACGAGCACGACTCGGAGCGCATGAAGGGCATGCTCGAGTCGCTCGGCTACAGCGAGGTGCCCGACCGCGACGGGGCCGACCTGATCCTCTTCAACACCTGCTCGATCCGCGAGTCGGCGGACAACCGGCTGATCGGCCACCTCGGCGAGGCCAAGCGGCTGAAGAGCGAGAACCCCGAGCGGATCGTGGGCGTGGGCGGCTGCTGGGCGCAGTCGATCAAGGACGAGGTCTTCGAGCGCTTCCCGTTCGTGGACGTGGCCTTCGGCCCCGGCCAGGTCCCCAAGCTGGCCGAGTTCCTGACCAGCGAGAGCCTCACCGCCCAGGGCTACTTCGAGTTCGAGGGCTTCACCGGTCACCTGCCGCCGAAGCGCGAGCGCGACTTCCAGGGCTGGGTCCAGATCTCGGTCGGGTGCAACTGCGTGTGCGCGTACTGCATCGTGCCGTCCACGCGCGGGCGCGAGGTCAGCCGCCCGGCGTCCGAGCTGGTCGAGGAGGTGGAGCGGCTCGCGGCCGACGGCGTCCGCGAGGTCACGCTGCTCGGCCAGAACGTGAACTCCTACGGCCGCGACCTCCCGAAGGGCGCAAAGGCGACGTTCGCCGAGCTGCTCGCGATGGTCGACGCCGTCGAGGGCATCGAGCGCATCCGCTACACGAGCCCCCACCCCAAGGACATGCGCGAGGACGTGATCCGCGCCCACGCCGAGCTGCCCGCGCTGTGCGAGCACATCCACCTCCCGCTCCAGTCGGGCTCGAGCCGGATCCTCAAGGCCATGAAGCGCACCTACAACCGCGAGCGCTACATGGACCGGGTGGCCCTGATCCGCGAGCACGTGCCGGACTGCGCGCTCACGACGGACATCATCGTGGGCTTCCCGGGCGAGACCGAGGCGGACTTCGAGGAGACGCTCGAGGTGGTGGAGGAGGTCGGCTACGACTCGGCCTTCACGTTCATCTTCTCCCCGCGCCGCGGGACCGCCGCCGCCGACTACGGCGACCAGGTCCCGCACGCGGTCAAGCGCGAGCGCATGCAGCGCCTGGTCGAGGTCGTCCAGCGCCGCGCGGCCGAGCGCGCGCAGCGCTTCGTGGGCCGGACGATGGACGTGCTGGTCGAGGGCCCGTCGCGCACCGACCCCGACCGCCTGCGCGGCCGCATCCGCCACAACAAGACCGTCAATTTCCCGGGCGCGGCCGAGCCGGGCAGCTTCGCCGCGGTGGAGATCGACTCGGCCACCAGCACGACGCTCGCCGGCCGCGAGCGCGTGCCGAGCCTCACACACGCCGGCTGAGCCCCGGGTACAAACCCCGCACGCGACGAGGAGGAGAGACGTGAGCGTGCGCACCGGCCTTCCGCCCGGCCCGAGCTACCCGACCCTGATCCAGGGCATCGGCTTCTGGACGCGCCCGTACGCGTTCATGGAGCAGAGCCGCCGCCGCTACGGCAACCGCTTCACGGTCCGGTTCCCGCTCGCCCCGCCGTGGGTGATCCTCGCGAACCCGGACGACGTCAAGGAGGTCTTCACCGCGCCGCCGGACGTGCTCCACCCCGGCGAGGGCGCGCGCGTGCTCGAGCCGGTCGTGGGCCGCAACTCGGTGATCCTGCTCGACGGCGACGCGCACCTCGAGCAGCGCAAGCTGATGCTCCCGGCTCTGCACGGCGAGAAGATGGCCCGCCTCGAGGGCCTGATGGCCGAGGCGGCCGAGCGCGAGGTGGCGAGCTGGCCGCGCGGCCGCGCCTTCGAGCTCCACCCGCGCCTCCAGGCGCTCACGCTCGAGATCATCCTGCGCGCGGTCTTCGGGCTCGAGACCGGCGACCAGCTCGACGCCCTGCGCGACCGCCTCGGGGCCATGCTCGCCTTCGGGGACAAGGCGATCAGCCTGGTCCCGCCCGACCCCGACGGCCTGGCCGGGAAGGTCCTCAGCCGGGTCGGGCCGTTCGCGAGCTTCGTGCGGCTCCAGGAGGAGGCGGACGAGCTGATCTTCGCCCTGATCGAGCAGCGCCGGGCCGAGCACGCGGGTCGCGACGACATCCTGGCCATGCTCCTCGACGCCCGCCACGAGGACGGCTCGCCGATGTCGGACGAGGAGCTGCGCGACGAGCTGATGACGCTCCTGGTCGCCGGACACGAGACGACCGCCTCGGCGTTGGCCTGGTCCTTCGAGCGCCTGCCGCGCGAGCCGCGCGTGCTGGCCCGGCTGCGCGAGGAGGTCGACGCGGACGACGGCGACGCCTACCTGACCGCCACGATCAAGGAGACGCTGCGCCGCCGGCCGGTCCTGCCGAACACCGCCCCGCGGCTGGTCAAGAAGCCGGTCGAGATCGGCGGCTGGAGCTACCCGGTGGGCGTCGCGCTCATCGCGAACAGCTACCTGGTCCACCACGACCCGGCGATCTACGACGACCCGTACGCGTTCCGCCCGGAGCGCTTCCTGGACGAGCCGCCGGGCACCTACACGTGGATCCCGTTCGGCGGCGGCCGCCGGCGCTGCCTGGGGGCGAGCTTCGCGATGTTCGAGATGAAGATCGTCCTGCGGGCCGTGCTCTCGGCCTGCGAGGTGGAGGCGGGCGAACTCACGCGGATCACCCGCCGCCGCAACATCACCGTCCGGCCCGCCGACGGCGCCCGCGCCGTGCTGCGCGACCGCGCGCGCGTGCCCGTCGCCGCCTAGCCGACCACGTAGCGGCGCCAGTAGACCGGCATCGTCACCGGCCCCCAGAGGGCCAGGCGCACCAGCCAGCGCCGCCGCTCGGCGTCGTCGAGCCCTGGGAGCTCCTGGGCGTGGCGCACGAGCACGGGCAGGGCGGCCGAGCAGAGCAGCGTCCCCGCCACGGTGAGCACCACCAGCCAGGCCACGCCGAGCGCCAGGTGGGCGCCCAGCTCGCCGCCGTGCGCGACCGCCGCGCTCGCCACCACGGCCACGACCACCGCGAAGCACGCGGCCTGGCCGAGGACGGCGAGGCTGAGGAGGATGCGTCGTGCGATGGTTGGGGCCATGAGCGAGGTGGTCGCGATATTCGGCCCTACGGGTGTCGGCAAGACCGCCGTGGCCGTTGAGCTGGCGGACCTGCTGCGCGCCCGCGGCGAGGACCCGGTGGCCATCTCGGCCGACGCCCTCCAGGTCTACCGCGGCCTCGAGACGCTCACCGGCGTGGCCTCCGCGGAGGAGCGCCGGCACCTGGAGCACCGGCTGGTCGGGTTCGTCGACCCCGGGCGGTCGTTCTCGGCCGGCGAGTTCATGCCGCTCGCGCACGCGGAGATCGACGCGGCGCTCGCCGCCGGCCGCAGGCCGATCGTCCTCGGCGGCACCGGCCTCTACCTGCGGGCGGCGCTGACCGACCTGTCCCTCGCGCCCCCGCCGCCGTCCGAGCTGCGGGCCCGCTGGCAGAGCGAGATCGACGCCCGCGGGCCGGCCG
>JALZEZ010000550.1 GCA_030861775.1 Actinomycetota bacterium | reverse complement strand
GCTCGTAGGCCGGCTCGTCGAAGCGAGACAGCTCCTGCCGGAAGCGCCAGGTCCAGTCGGGCCAGAGCGCGCCGTTGCGGCCGCTCGCGTCCTGGTACCAGCTCGTGCACCCGGTGGCCCAGACCGTGCCCTCCATCCGCTCGTCGATGTCGGCGTTGTAGCTCTCGAGCGCGTCGGCCCGCAGCTCCGCCACGGCGGCGTCGCGCTCGCGCAGCGTGCGCAGGGCGTCGAGCACGTAGGCGATCTGGGACTCGATCATGTAGACCATCGAGTTGTGGCCGAGCCCGGTGTTCGGCCCGAGCAGCATGAAGAGGTTCGGGAAGCCCGGCACGGTCGTGCCCTTGTGGGCCCTGGGACTCCCGGCCCAGACCTCGAAGAGGCTCCGCCCGTCGCTGCCGCGGATCAGCTTCGAGGCGGGCATCTCGGTGACCTGGAAGCCGGTCCCGAAGACGATCGCGTCGACCTCGCGCTCCACCCCGTCCGCGCCCACCACCGAGCGGGCGCGGACCTCGCTCACGCCGCCGGTCACCAACTCGACGTTGTCCTCGGCCAGCGCCGGATACCACTTGTTCGAGGGCAGGATGCGCTTGCAGCCGATCGTGTAGTCCGGCGTGACCTTGCGGCGCAGCTCGCGATCGGAGACCTGCTTGCGCATGTGGCGGCGGGCGACGGCCTCGACGATCTTCATCCGGCGCGGGTCCTTGACGAAGCCGAGCACGAGCGCCTCACGCAGCGCGTACACGCCGCCGCGCACCAGGCGCTGGAGCGGCGGGAAGGCGCGGTAGAGCGCCCGCTCGGCGCGCGTGATCGGGCGGTTCGAGTGCGGGGTGATCCACGGCGCGCTGCGCTGGAAGACGTGCAGCTTCGCGACCCGCGGCTGGATCTCGGGCACGTACTGGATCGCCGACGCGCCGGTCCCGACCGAGGCCACGCGCTTGCCGTCGAGGTCGTAGTCGTGCTTCCAGCGGGCGGAGTGCCAGATCTGGCCCTCGAAGCCGTCGAGGCCCGGGAGGTCGGGGATGCGCGGCTCGGTCAGCGGGCCCATCGCGGAGACCAGCACGCGGGCGGTCATCGAGCCGCGGTCGGTCTCGATCTCCCAGTGGCCCTCGTCGTCGTTCCAGGCGGCCTCGGTGACGGTCGTACGCAGGCGGACGTTGGGGCGGACGCCGAAGCGGTCGGCGCAGCGCCGGAGGTAGTCGCGGATCTCGGGCTGGGGCGAGTAGGTCTGGCTCCAGCCGGGGTTGGGGGCGAAGGAGAACGAGTAGAGGTGCGAGGGGACGTCGCAGGCGCAGCCGGGGTAGGTGTTGGCGTGCCAGGTGCCGCCGACGTCGGCGTCGCGCTCCAGCACCACGAAGTCGTCGTTGCCCTGCTCCTTGAGCCTGATGGCCATGCCGAGGCCGGCGAACCCGCTCCCGACTATGGCGATGTCGTATGCCTCGGCCATGGTTCCTCCCCTTACGGTGACGTAACTTACGTGCCCGTAACTTACACAGCTGTAACCTGATTCGTACGTGACGTCTGCACACACCCCTCCCCGCATGCCCGCCGAGCAGCGGCGCGAGCAGCTCCTCGACGTGACCAAGGCGATCGTGGACCGCAGCGGGTTCCACGCGGTCTCGATCGAGGCGGTGGCGCGCGCGGCCGGGATCACGCGGCCGGTGGTGTACGGGCACTTCGCCGACCTGAACGCGCTGCTCGAGGCGCTGGTCGACCGGGAGGGCGAGCGGGCGCTGGCGCAGCTCGCGAAGGTCCTCCCCACCGACCTCGCCGAGGGCGACGCGCGCGAGAAGCTGCTGGCCGGCATGCGCGGCTACCTGGAGGCCGTGCAGGCCGACCCCGCCACGTGGCGGCTGGTGCTGATGCCGCCCGAGGGAGCGCCGGCCCGCATGCGCGAGTAGATAGCCGAGGGCCGGGCGGCGGTGATCGCGCAGCTCACCGAGGCCCTCCGCGGGGGCGTCGAGCCCTCGCCGGACCCCGAGCTGACGGCCTGGACGCTGTCGGCCTTCGCCGACCAGTCGGTGCGGCTCCTGCTGACCGACCCCGAGCGCTATCCGCCGGAGCGCATCCTCGCGCACGCGCGCTGGGCGCTCGAGCAGCTACCCGCCTAGGAGCTGGGCGGGGCCGGCGGGCGCCCTGGAGGGGGCGCTATATCCTCGCCTCAGCCGAAGCCGGTCCCGGAGCGCGTGCGAAACGTTCACCACCCATCTTGCGAGGAAATCTCGCTCCACGAGGTATTGCACGCCCTCAGCGATCCCGTACGATTGGAAATCGTTCGCGGGTTGGCCGCGGGTACTGAGAAACCTTGCGGGTCGCTCGGTGTTCCGGTCAGTAGGTCGACGCTCTCGCACCACCTGAAGGTCCTGCGCGAGGCCGGCGTCATCGAGGGCGAGCGGCGGGGTACGTGGGTCTTCTACCG
>JALZEZ010000265.1 GCA_030861775.1 Actinomycetota bacterium | reverse complement strand
GAGTGCGACGCCCCCCTCGTCGGCCATCCGCTCCAGCCGCTCGAGGAGCCACGGCGGGGACCACTCCAGGGCCGCGTCGTGGCGGCCGTGCTCCGCGAGCGCCGCGTCGACGTGCGGGTCGGCGTAGAGCACGTCCACGAAGCGCGTCCCGGCCCGGTAGAGGTGGGCCACCAGCCGCCGGACGAACGGCCCGTGCTCGACCGACGCGTGGAGGTGGACGTCGCCGCCGGATCGCGCCGGCGCCGCGTGCGCGGCGAGCAGCTCGGCGTACGAATCGAGCAGGGGCGGGAGGGGCGCCGACGGCGAGCGCGGGTCCATCGCTTCGGCCCGGGACGCTAGCGCAGGGCGGATACGATGTCGCGCTCAATGCCCGCCATCGCCCAGCTTCGCGGCCGCGAGGTCCTCGACAGCCGCGGCAACCCCACCGTCGAGGTCGACGCCGTCCTCGCCGACGGCAGCCGCGGCCGCGCGGCGGTCCCGTCCGGCGCCTCGACCGGGGCGAACGAGGCGATCGAGCTGCGCGACGGCGACTCGAGCCGCTACCTCGGCAAGGGCGTGACCAAGGCCGTCGAGGCCGTCAACGGCGAGATCCTCGACGCCCTCCGCGGCATGGACGCCGACGACCAGGTCACGATCGACGAGACCCTGATCGAGCTCGACGGCACGCCGAACAAGGGGCGGCTCGGTGCCAACGCGGTCCTCGGCGTCTCGCTGGCGGTGGTCAAGGCCGCCGCCGCCAGCCACGGGCTGCCGCTCTACCGCTACGTGGGCGGCGTGAACGCGCACCTCCTGCCGGTACCGATGATGAACATCGTCAACGGCGGGGCGCACGCGGACAACGCGATCGACTTCCAGGAGTTCATGGTCGCCCCGATCGGCGCCGACACGTTCGCCACCGCCGTCCGCATGGGGTCCGAGGTCTTCCACACGCTGAAGAAGTCGCTGAACGAGGCCGGGCACAACACGAACGTCGGCGACGAGGGCGGCTTCGCGCCCGACCTCAACACGGCCGAGGAGGCGCTCGACTTCATCGTCGAGGCGATCGAGCGCGCCGGCTACTCGCCCGGCGACGACGTGGCGGTCGTCCTCGACCCCGCCTCCTCCGAGTTCTGGGACGGCGGGGTCTACGACTACCGGGGCGAGGGCGTGAAGCGCTCCGTCGAGGAGCACGTGGAGTACGTGGTCGAGCTGGTCTCGCGCTACCCGATCGTCTCGCTCGAGGACCCGGTCGCGGAGGACGACTTCGAGGGCTGGACCCTGATCACCCAGCGGATCGGGGACCGCTGCCAGCTCACCGGCGACGACGTGTTCGTGACGGACGTGAAGCGCCTGGTCGACGGCATCGAGCGCGGCATCGCCAACTCGATCCTGGTCAAGGTGAACCAGATCGGGTCGCTGACCGAGACGCTGACGACCGTCGAGACCGCCCACCACTCCGGCTACACCGTCGTGATGTCGCACCGCTCCGGCGAGACGGAGGACACGACGATCGCCGACCTCGCGGTGGCCACGAACTGCGGCCAGATCAAGACCGGCTCGCTCTCGCGGTCGGATCGCACCTCCAAGTACAACCAGCTCATCCGCATCGAGGAGGAGCTGGGCGGCCAGGCGCGCTACGCCGGCCGCACGGCGCTCGGGCGCCATTTGGTCAAGACCCCTTGATACGGGGACCCGGTCGGCGATAACGTGCGGCCGGTCCCCAACGGGAGGTGAGGTAGGAGATGGAGAAAGCTCGTCCCGACTCGGTGGCGCTGTCGCTGAGTGACGTCAGCGACGCCTCGGCGCAGGTGTCGATGCTCCAGGAACGGCTCAGCCAGCGGCCCGACTCGCTCATGGTCTCGGTCCGCGGTGAGCGGTCCGCCGTCGTCCACCTGCTGGAGAGGGTCCGCGACCAGAGCCTCGACGTGTCGGCCAGGATCAGGCTGAGGGGTGACGCCCCCGCCGGGGGATAGGCGCGATGCCGAACGCTGAGACGGCGTTCGGCCTGCTCAGGTGGTGCGCAGCGCCGGGGCCGCCCGGCGCTGCGGGACCGCTCGACGACCTGGACGCCGCGACGCTCGACTTCCTGAGGTCGCGGCAGATCGACTCGCTCCACGCGATGGCCACCGGAGCGGACGACCCGTGGCAGGAGGCCTACGACGCGGTCTGGGAGCTGCAGCTCCGCACGCTGCGCGAGGCGATGACGGCGCTCGAGGAGGCCGGCGTGACCGCGCTCGCCTTCAAGGGCTGCGAGTTGATCCCGCGCCACTTCGGAGGCCGCCCGCTGGGCATCACCGCCGACGCCGACCTGCTCGTCCCGCGCGACCAGATCGAGCAGGCCCGCTCGGTGCTCTACAAGCTCGACTACCGCCACGCGTGGTACAGCGCCGAGCGCGGGGCGCTCGTCGACACCGACGTGGCCGCCGTGGCCGAGCTGGAGCTGAGCCACTACGAGCTGGCGCCGTTCCGGAAGCTGGTCCCGCTGGTGGGGCTCGCCGAGCCGGAGGCGCCGGGGCCGCCCGACATCCACCCGCTCGACTTCGGCCCCGGCGGAGCGGTCGTGGCCGTCGAGATCGACCTGCACCACAACGTCGCCACGGACGCCGACGCGGAGCCGTTCTTCGAGCGCGCGGTGCCCAGCACGCACGGCGTCGGCGCGACGTTCTCGCCCGCCGATCACGTCTGGTTCAACCTCAGCCGCTACTACAACGAGGTCGCGCTGCACGACAAGCGGTCGCTGCGGCCGATCGCGTACACGGTCCCCGAGGTCGCCTCCGGCGCGGTCGACTGGGACGTCGTCGAGCGGGTGGCCGGCGAGCTGGCGCTGGGGCCGACGCTCTACTACTACCTGGCGCTGTGCGACCGGCTCGCGCCGGGCCACGTCCCGGAGTCGACGCTCGCCGCGGTCAGGGCGTCCACCAAGAGCCGCATGCGCGACTGGGGCTGGCAGCTCGGCAAGCTGTTCGACTTCGAGGAGGAGTTCCCGGCTCAGCTCGACGAGCTGGCGCGCGGCGCGGCGAGCTTCTGACGCAGCAGCTCGCGGCGCGGCTCGGCGAGCGGCGCGCTCATCCGGTACAGCTGGCTCGCCCGGAGCGTCGCGCCGGACCAGAGCGTGTGCAGCTTGCCGCGCACGCCCAGCGGCTCGACCCGGTCGCGGAAGTAGCCGGGGCTGTTGCGGAGCAGCACGTACGGCATGAGCTCGCTCGACACGACCGTCTCCCCCAGGCCCGCGCCGGCCAGGAGCCGCGCGAGCTCGGCCTTGCTGTCGCGGATGCGCTCGCGCAGCGGGTCGCCGACGTCGCCCAGCTCGAGCACCGCCCGGCCGATACGCAGCGCGAGCGACGAGCCGAGCAGTGGCGGGACCGCCGTGCGGATCCGCTCGGTCGCGGCCGGTGACGCCACGCAGTAGCCGAGCCGCAGCCCGCCGAGCCCGTACGCCTTCGAGAACCCGCGCACGACCACGAGGTTGTCGAGGCTCCCGGCGAGGTTCGCGGCGCTGAAGGCGGGCGGGTAGTAGTTCGCGTTCGACTCGTCGATCACGACCAGCGCGCCGTGGCGCTCCGCGCCGGCGCAGAGCACCTCGACCTCGGCCGGGTCGGCGAGCCGGTCCCCGATCAGGCTCGGCCGCTCCAGGAAGACGATCGCGGCGCCCGCGTCGCGGGCCGCCCCGGCGTGCTCCTCGAGCCCCAGCCCGCCGGCGTGCTCGACACAGCGGCCGCCGTGGCGGTCGACCCAGTAGGGGAAGTCCGGGTAGGTCTCGCCCACGACGTGGACCGCCGCGCCGGAGGTCAGGCCGGCGAGGGCGTGCAGCACGGAGTTCACGCCGGCGCCGCAGGTCACCCGCGCCGCGCCGACGCCGCCGGGGAAGAACGCGCCGACGGCCGGCCGCAGCAGGTCGTCGCCGTACGGGTCCTTCACGAAGTACGTGTTGAGGTACTCGAGGCCCGCGGCCAGCTCGGCCTCCAGCTCGCGCCGCATCAGCGCGTCGACGTCGGCCGCCAGGCAGGGCCGCTCGTCGAGCGTCCACGACAGGTTGAGCAGCCCCTCGGCGTCCGCGAGGCTCCCGGCGTTCGCGTAGGTGTCGACCGCGAGCGGCACCGTCAGGCGGTCCAGTCCGCGGCGCTGCCGGTCGGGAGCAGCTCGGTCGAGCCGGGCCGCTCGAGCGGCAGCGCGTCGCAGGCCACGAGGACGAAGTCCCACACGTCCACCCGGGGGGACGAGGGGTCGATGAGCGCGCACAGCTCGTCCCAGCGCAGCTTGCGCTCGCCCCCCGCGGCGGCGCGGACCAGCTCGGCGGTCTCCGGGGAGGCGGCGCCGGAGCGCTGGAGCCGCTCGAGCGATGCCGCGAAGCTCAGGTCGTGCGCGGCGTGGTCCGCCTCGAGCCGCCCGATCTCGGCGGCCACGTGCCCGCTCAGGTCGCCGCCGAGGCCGCTGCGCAGGTCGAGCAGTAGGCGGCGGCGCTCGGTGCGGGCGAGGAGGATGCCCAGCTCGCGCACGATGTCGGCCGGCTCGTCGGCGACGTGCACGAAGTTGACGATCTCGTTCGGGGGCCGCAGCACCGAGCGCAGGTGGTCGCCGCTGCGCTCCTCGACCGCGGCGGGTCCCTTGAGCTCGCTCAGCCGCACCGCGGCCGGGACCCCGTCGTCCGGGTCGGGACCGCGGAGCAGCCACAGCAGCGTGTCGGTCGCGGAGTGCATCAGCGTGGCCAGCGCGATGCGGTCGACCGTGTAGACGTCCCAGTTGTAGCGCCACAGCTCGCGCATCGAGTTGCGCGTGTAGCGCAACCGGGCTACGCCGGCCGGGACGAAGCCGTGGTCCACGACGTAGTGGAGCGTCGCGCGCAGCCGGCGCCCGACGACCGCCTCGGGCTTGAAGCTCAGGAGCCCCAGCGAGCCGAGGACGGCCGCCGCCGAGTCGCCCAGCACGTCCACCACGTCGTCCCACGCCTCGCGGAAGTACGTCTCGCGCGCGTAGGCGTCCCGCTTCTCCGGTACGGCGGTGAGCGCCGCCCAGTCGGCGTCGCTCGGCATCTGGTCGACGTAGGTCACGGGCCTTGCGGCGGTCACGATACTTCCGCCACCCAGCCCGATTCGACCAGGGCGTCCAGCAGCCGCGCCGCCAGGCCGGGGTCGACCGGGCGCCGCAGCGCGTACGAGGTGGCGGCCGCGATCTCCTCGCGCGTCGCCCCGCCGTCCGTCCTCAGCGCGAGGTTCAGCAGCACGGCGTGGTTGCCGGGGTCGGCGGCGATCGCGCGAGTCGCGGGCGGGAGGTCGCCGAGCAGGGCACGGAGGTTGAGCGGGCCCTCCCAGCGGGCGGCGAGCGCGCCGGGGCCGGGGCTCGGCTCCGCGCCTTGGCCGGGACCGCCCGGCTCCGCGCCGGCCGCCGGC
>JALZEZ010000549.1 GCA_030861775.1 Actinomycetota bacterium | reverse complement strand
ACCAGCCGGTTCGGGCCCCGGTGGGCCGCCTCGGCGGCGGCGGCCACCCGGACGCACGCGCCCAGGTTCGCCAGGTTGCGCGGGTTCTCGAGCAGCACCACCGGTGCGCTCGTGTCGGCGAGGATCCGCTCCGCCGTCACCCGGGACCGCCGGGCGATCGCGACCACTCCCGTCTCCGGTGGCCGGGGGGCGAGCTCCGCCAGCCGTGCCGCGTCGACCGTCTCGGCCATGGCCGCTATCCGGTCGCGCACGTCGGGCGCGAGCTCGCCGGCCAGCTCCGCGAGGGCGGCCGCGTCGGTCGTGAGCACGCGCTCGACCTCGGCCCCGAAGCGGACGGCGTGCTTCAGCGCGTGGAATCCCTCCAGGACGGCGAGCTCCGGGTCGCGGCGGGCCGCGCGGAACGTGTGGGAGCCGTTCGGCATGATCCGGCGGGATGATCGTGTACGGGCGCAATCCGGTGCGGGAGGCCCTGCGCGGGCGCCGGCAGGTGCAGCGCGTCTGGGCCACCCGCTCCGCCGCGCGCGAGCCGTGGCTGCGCGGCGTCGAGGTGCGGGAGGCCGACGAGGCCGCGATCGAGGCCCGGGCCGCCTCCCCCGACCACCAGGGGGTGTGCGCCGAGGTGTCGGAGTTCGAGTACGCCGACGCGGACGATCTGCTGCGCCCCGGCGACGCCGTCGTCGTCGCCCTCGACCAGGTCCAGGACCCGCGCAACCTGGGCGCGATCTGCCGCGTGGCCGAATGCGCCGGCGCGGCCGGGGTCGTGATCGGCGAGCGGCGCTCCGCGCAGGTCACGCCGGTCGTGTGCCGCGCGTCCGCGGGCGCGGTCGAGCACCTGCCGCTGGCGCGGGTGCGGAACCTGGCCGACTGGCTCGCGGGGGCGAAGCGGGCGGAGGCCTGGGTCTACGGGGCGGCGGCGACCCCCGAGGCGGTGCCGTACGACCAGCCGGACTACTCGGGCCGCGTCGTCCTCGTGCTCGGCTCGGAGGGGAGCGGGCTGCGCCCGCGGGTCGCGGCGGCCTGCGACCAGCTCGTGGCGCTGCCCCTGCGCGGCCGGATCGAGTCGCTCAACGTCTCCGCGGCCGCCGCGGCGCTCCTGTACGGAATCTTGCATTCCGGCCGACCGGGGCTTGACAACGTCCGATAACGGCGGGATACTCGCGGCCGCAGATAAGGCTTGACCTGAGGTTAAGGCTCGGGTCGGCAAAAATCTGGCGACGACCAGGGGAGGTACGTCGCGCCCAGTCTTTCGGCTCCCGTCGTGGGGCCGGGAGGGGAGATGCTGTGGCCGTTTCCGCCCCGTCGATTCGCTCGAACCATCAGTCTCAGCTAGAGGTTGATGATCACTACCTCGTAGCGCTCGCCAAGTCCGGCAAGCGCGACGCCTACGACCGGATCGTCCGCCGCTACTACGGGTTCGTCCGGCTCAAGGCGTCCTCGTACTTCCTGATCGGCGGCGACTCGGACGACCTGATCCAGGAGGGCCTCGTCGGCCTCTACAAGGCCGTGCGCGACTACCGCAGCGACCGCGAGTCGAGCTTCCGCAACTTCGCCGAGCTCTGCATCACGCGGCAGATCATCACCGCGGTGAAGACCTCCACCCGCAACAAGCACACCCCGCTCAACCAGTACGTCTCGTTCTCCCAGACGCCGGCGAGCGCCGGTGGCGACGGCGAGCCGACCCTCGACGAGGTCCTGCCCGGGCCGGCGGCGCACGATCCGGTCAACCAGGTCATCTCGTCCGAGGAGCTGCACAGCCTGGTCGCGTGCCTGTCGAGCGTCCTGTCGGACCTGGAGAGCTCGGTGCTGTCGCTCTACCTCGACGGCCACTCCTACGAGACGGTCGCCGACCGGCTGGGCTGCGACACGAAGACCGTCGACAACGCGCTCCAGCGCGTGAAGCGCAAGGTCGGCGCGCACCTCCAGTCGCGCAACGTGATGCTGTAGCCGGCGCGCCAGCCCCGCTGGTTGGAGGGGTTACGTCCCCGATTTGGGGGTAAAGGTCTGGACGTGGACCGGTACCGGGACGACCCCGCGCTTGTCCTGGCGCACGTGAATGCGCTGGGGCTGCGCTCCCCCTCCGAGGCGATGGCGCTGCTCGAGTCGCTCCACGCCCGCTGCTGGCCGGGCGGAGCCGACGACCGCCTCGACCGGGTGGCCGTCGAGTGGGTCCGGCGCTGGGCCCCGTCCACGCTGGCCGCGGCACGGGTCACGTGCTCGTGCGCCGACGGCCGCTGCGCCGTCTGCAACTGACGCGCCCCGCCTGACACGCTCGGCTTGAGCGACCGGCCGCGGCGGCCGAAACACGCGGTAGGCCATGGAACGGCCAGCCGCCATCTCCGTCGTGCTCGCGCTCGCCATCGCGGCGACGCTGCTGGTCGCTGTCGCGGCGGCCACCGGCGTGGGCGCGAGCGGCCAGGGCCGCGG
>JALZEZ010000548.1 GCA_030861775.1 Actinomycetota bacterium | reverse complement strand
CCGCGCGACCGCGCGCCGCTCCTGCCCGATCCCGATGTCCAGCGCGAGGTCGACCGCATCCTGGAGGAGATCCAGGGACGCGTGGGCGGCGAGCAGCAGCGCCAGCCGGACGCCACCGACCTCCTCGACTTCCTCCTCGCGCCATGACCCGCCGCCCGCAGGCATCGATCGTCGCGAGCCCGGTCCTGATCGGGGCGATCACCGTGCTGGTCGTGGTGGTCGCGGTGATGCTCGCCTACAACGCGAACCGCGGGCTGCCGTTCGTGCCCTCGCTCGACGTCAACGTGCGCGCGGCCAACGCGCTCTCGCTCGGCCGCGGCGGCGAGGTGCGCGAGGGCGGCACCCGGGTGGGGTTCGTGGAGGAGGTGCGCTCGGTCAAGCTGCCGAACGGCGAGGCCGGCGCTGAGTTCGACCTGAAGCTCGACAACTCGGTCGGCGACGTCCCCGCCGACACCACGTTCACGATCCGGCCGCGCTCGCCGCTCGGCCTGAAGTACCTGGAGATGGACCGCGGCGACGGCGAGGGCAGCGTGCGCCCGGGCCACACGTTCCCGGCGAGCCGGGTGACGCTGCCGGTCGAGATCGACGACTTCAACCGGATCTACGACTCGAGGACGCGCCAGGGCGTGCGCCGCAACACCCGGGAGTTCGGCGACGCGCTGGCCGGGCGCGGGCTCGCCCTCAACGAGACGATCGGGGAGCTGCCGCGGCTGTTCGGGCTCATCTACCCGGTCACGCGCAACCTGGCCGACCCGCGCACCCGCATCGGCCGCTTCCTCCGCGAGCTGGCCGACGCCGCGCGGGTGGTCGCCCCGCTGGCCGACCTCCAGTCCCAGTTCTTCACCCGCGCGGGCCAGACCTTCGAGGCGCTCTCGCGCGACACGAACGCGCTCAAGGAGACGATCAGCCGCACGCACCCGCTGTTCCAGGCGGGGATCGAGTCGTTCCCCGTGCAGCGGCCGTTCCTGACCGACACCGCTCGGCTGGCGCGCGCCATGCGCCCGGTGGCGCGCGAGCTGCGCCCGACGCTCCCGCTGATCAACCCGGCCCTCGAGCGCGGCATTCCGGTCACGCGCCGCTCGGCGGGCTTCTACGAGGACCTGCGGCCCACGCTGGCCTCGCTGCGCGACCTCATGACCGATCCCACCACCGGCATCGCCCTGCGCGCGCTCGGCGCGACCTCGAAGACGCTCCAGCCGCAGCTCAAGTTCCTGGGCCCGTTCCAGACCGTCTGCAACTACTGGAACTACTGGTGGACGTTCCTGTCCGAGCACCTCGCCGCCGAGTCCGGGCAGGGCTACAGCCAGCGGAGCGAGTCGAAGAGCGCGGCCCCGCAGACCAACAACCAGGGCTCGATGGGCGCCTACGAGCCGGTCAACGGCCAGGGCTGGAACCAGGGCATGGCCCGGCGCGGATCGAACATGCACCTCCACTCGACGCCCTACAACCACGCGATCACCGAGGACGGCAAGGCCGACTGCGAGCCCGGCCAGCGCGGCTACGTGCGCCGCTGGACCACGGTCCCCGAGGAGGAGTTCCTGATCCAGACGCGCCCGGACATCCCCGGCGTGCAGGGCCCGACGTACAAGGGCATCGAGGCGGTCCCGAAGGGCCAGACCTTCAGCCGCGAGCCGGTCGGGAAGGGGCACCGGCACGACCCATGAGACGGCCGCGCGGCATCTCACCCTTCCGAGCGGGCGCCATCACGCTCCTGGTCGCCGTGATCGGCGTCTACCTGGCGTTCGCGCGCGGGCTGCCCTGGGGCGACCACTACGAGATCAAGGCGGTCTTCGAGCAGTCCGTGAACGTCAAGGAGCGCCAGCCGGTGCGCATCGCCGGCGTCGAGGTGGGCGAGGTCGTCAAGGTCGAGCACAGGGACCCGCCGGACGCGCTGGTCGAGGTCACCATGCGCATCAAGGACGACGGGCTGCCGATCCACAAGGACGCCCAGGTGAAGATCCGGCCGCGGATGTTCCTCGAGGGCAACTGGTTCCTCGAGCTGAGCCCCGGCACCGAGGGCAGCCCGGAGCTCGCGGACGGCGGCACGATTCCGCAGCAGCAGACGGCCGCGCCGGTGCAGCTCAGCCAGGTCTTCTCGGTCCTGACCGAGGACACGCGCGACAACATCCGCAGGATCTTCCGCGAGTACGGGTCGGCGCTGGAGGGCCCGGGCGCGCGCGGGTTCAACCGCTCGATCCCGTACTGGGAGCCGGCCTACCGCAACTCGGCGATCGTGCAGGACGCCACGCTGGGGCTCCGCCCGCACGACCTGTCGGGGTACGTCGACGCCGCCGGGCGGATGGCGCGCGGGCTCGACCGCAGCCCCGAGGCGCTCAAGTCGCTGATCACCGACTTCGACACCGCCGCGGGGGCGTTCGCGCGCGAGGCGACGAGCCTGGAGACCGCCATCGGCGAGCTGCCCCGGAC
>JALZEZ010000264.1 GCA_030861775.1 Actinomycetota bacterium | reverse complement strand
GCGCACCGGTGGCTCGATCGACCCCGAGACCCGCACGACCACACCCGGCTCGCCGCCCGCCGGCCACGGGACGCCCGCGTCCGCGCGCGCGACGACGCGCGACTCCCGCGCCGGCCCCTCCCGGAGCTCGACGATGCTCCACGAGCCGAACCGCGTGGACCGGGGCCGCTGGACGACGACCGCCGTGCCCTCGAACCGCTCCGCCTGAAGCGCCCGCTCGGCGGTCCGGTCGATCGACCCGACCCGCGCGAAGCCGACCACCATCCCGGTCGACGCGGCAGCAAGCCCCAGGAGGAGGGGCCGCCATTCCGGTTGGGCGAGCGCCGCGGTGAAGCTCGCGACGAGGGCGAGGGCGAGGGCGAGGGCGACCGCTCCCACCCCCGGCAGCGCCCCGCGCACCGTCGGAGCCAGGGCGAGGCCGCATGCGAGGGCGGCGACCACCAGGTGCGGGCGCCGGCCGTCGAGCCAGCGCGCGGCGGCCGCGGCCCGGGCGAGGGCACGGGCGACAGGGGTGTCGGGGGGCACCTACGGCGTCACCGCCTCACGCAGGGACTCGAAGCGCTTCTCGCCGATGCCCTCCACCTGGCGCAGCTCGTCCACCGAGCGGAAGCCGCCGTGCTGGGTGCGGTACTCGACGATCCGGCGCGCGAGGGTGGGGCCGATGCCGTCGATCGTGTCGAGCTGTTCGGGCGTGGCGCTGGCGAGGCTGACCTTCGGGACGCCGGGCGAGCCGGGGGCGGAGGGGGACCCGGGGGCGGATGCTCCGGGCGCGGATGCTCTGGGCGCGGATGCTCCGGGCGCGGCGGCCGCCCCCGGCGCGGCGGATCCGCGGCGCGGCACCACGATCTGCTGGCCGTCGCCGACCTTCGCCACGAGGTTGACGCCCGCCGGGTCCGCCCGGCGGGTCAGGCCGCCGGCGAGCAGGACCGCGTCGTTCACCCGTGCGTTCGCCGGCACCCGGTACACGCCGGGCCGGCGCACCTCGCCCGCGAGCTGCACCACTACCTGCCCCGCCGGCGCCGCGCCCGGGGCGCGGCCGGGGGGCGCCCCCTCGACCGCCACCGGAACGCTCTCTCCACCTCCTCCCGACAGCGCCCGAACGCAGAGCACGGCGGCCACGACCGCTGCCGCGATCCAGCCCCAGGTACGCAATCGGTCACGGTCGATGCCCACGCCGCCGACCGTAAGCGGCCCCGCGTTACACGTGGGTTACATGCGTTACGACTTGGTGCCGGTCAGGTGACGATCCGGTTACTTGTTCGGCTTGTAGGTCAGCGGGTTGTGATCGATCCTCCACTCCCCGCCCTCGCGGACAGCCGGGACCCGGTCCGCGTTGGGGCGCTCGGGGAAGACGACCTCGGCCTTGTCGCCGGTGACCTCCACGACGATCTTCGTGCCCTCGAGCTGCTCCGGCAGCGACTCGCGCTCGCGAGAGTCGACGAGGTCGAGGATGCGCCTGGTGCCCTCCTCGCAGGTGTCGGTGTTCGGGACGGTCGCGGCCGCCTTCTCTCGCGCGTCCGCGCTCAGCAGGGAGCACGCCTTCTCGACGTCCTTGACCGCGAACGCCTGGAACAGGTCCTCGAGCGCCTTGCGAACCGCCGCCTGATCGGATGAGCCTCCGCCGCCGCCGCTGGTGTCGGCGCCACCATCCGGTCCGTCGCCCCCGTCGTCGTCGTCTCCGCACCCGCCCGCCGCCAGACACACCGTCGCCAAAGCGATCGCCAGCGCACGCCGCATCACCGAACCTCGAACCCCCCTTCGAGCCCCTCGGGCTCCTCGGAACTCTCGTCCACGCTCTCGACGTCCGCCTTCGACGGGCCCTCGCGGCAGAAGCTCACCAGCGCCCTCACCGCGTCGGGCTCCCCCTCGAAGACCGCCTCGACCGCCCCGTCCGGGCGGTTCTTCACCCAACCGGACACTCCGCGGCGCTCGGCCTCCTCGCGCGTGGAGTCCCTGAAGAAGACTCCCTGCACGTTCCCGCGGACCACGACCCGCGTTCGCTCCCGCCCCGCCATGGCGCGGGAGTGTGCCAGGTGCACTGAGCGGGTATCCACTTCGGACGATGAGTGGCCCGGTCTTCGCCGTTCTGATGCTGGTCGTGTTCCTCGCGATCGTCGTGTGGGCGGGCGGTCGCCTGGCGACCAAGCGCGGACGCTGAACCGCCCCTACGTCGCCGTCGTCGGATCCGGCTCGGCGCCGCCGGGCGAGATCGCGCTGGCCAAGGCGGTCGGACGCGGGCTGGCCGAGCGCCGCGCCGTTGTGGTGTGCGGCGGGCTCGGCGGCGTGATGGAGGGCGCCTGCCGCGGGGCCACGGAGGCCGGCGGGCGCACGCTCGGCATCCTGCCCGGCTACGACCGCACGGCGGCCAACCCGTACGTGGAGGTCGCGATCGCCACCGGCCTCGGCGAGGCCCGCAACGCGCTGATCGTGCGCGCCGCCGACGCGCTGATCGCGATCGGCGGCTCCTGGGGCACGCTGTCCGAGATCGCGCTCGGGCTGCGCGCGGGCAAGCGCGTGGTGGGGATAGGGAGCTGGGATCTCCGGCGCGCTGGCGGCGAGCCGGTGGAGGGGATCTTGGAGGCGGAGGATCCGGAGGAGGCGGTCCGCCTCGCCCTCGGCTAGAACGGCGTTCTAGAAAACGGTTCTAGAGCGGCGTTCTAGAAAACGGTTCTAGAACGGGGTTCTAGAACTTCGTTCTAGTGGAAATGGGTGTGCTGGTCCGCCCTGGGTGGCCGGTTCCGCTCTGGGTGCCCGGTTCCGCCCTGGTGCCCGGTTCCGCCCTGGTGCCCGGTTCCGCCTGGGTCCGGCACGCACCCGCGCGGCGACCCCTACGACCGCACCACGAAGTTGACGAGCTTGTCCGGGACTACGACCGTCTTGACCACCTCGCCGCCGTCCACGTACGCCGCCACGCGCGGGGACGCTCGCGCGATGCGCTCGAGCTCGTCGCGGTCGGCGCCCGCGGGCGCCTCCACGCGGTCGCGCAGCTTGCCATTGACCTGCACGACCAGCTCGACGGTGTCGCCGCGCAAAAGCGCCGGGTCGGCCTCCGGCCACGGCTCCTCCCACACGCGCCGGCCGGTCATCAGCTCGTAGACCTCCGCCCCCAGGTGCGGGGCGAAGGGGAACACCAGCGAGCCGGCCATGGCCACCGCGAAGCGGAGGTCGCCCGGAGGGGTGGACTCGCGCAGCCGGTAGCAGTCGTTGACCAGCTCGATGATCGCGGCGATCGCGGTGTTGAACGCGAACCGGTCGCGCAGGCCCTGGGTCACGCGGTCGATCGCCCAGTGCGTCTTGCGCAGCACGTCGGAGGGCTCGCCGACGGGCTCCTCCGGTAGCGGCGCCACGTCCGCCGCCAGCCGCCACAGCCGCGCGAGGAAGCGGTTGATCCCGGTCACGCCCTCGTCGCTCCAGTCCGCCCCCTGCTCGGGCGGCCCGATGTAGAGCATGTAGCAGCGCGTGGTGTCCGCGCCGTACGGCTCCACGTACTCGCGCGGCGAGATCACGTTGCCCTTCGACTTGGACATCTTCGCCCCGTCGCGCGTGATCATCCCCTGCGTGAACAGCCGGGCGAACGGCTCCTGGAACCCCACGTAGCCCATGTCGGCCAGCGCCTTCACGAAGAAGCGCGCGTACATCAGGTGCAGGATCGCGTGCTCGACCCCGCCGATGTACTGGTCGACCGGCATCCAGGCATCCACGACCGAGCGGTCGAACGGGGCCTCGTCGTTCAGCGCGTCGCAGTAGCGCAGGAAGTACCAGGAGGAGTCGACGAACGTGTCCATCGTGTCGGTCTCCCGCCGCGCCTCCGCCCCGCACGACGGACACGGGACCCGCACCCAGTCCTCGGCCGCCGCCAGCGGCGAGCGACCGCGCGGCGCGTAGTCCTCGACGTCCGGCAGCTCCACCGGGAGCTGATCGTCCGGGACCGGCACGATCCCGCACGAGTCGCAGTGCACCACCGGGATCGGGCAGCCCCAGTAGCGCTGGCGGGACAGGAGCCAGTCGCGCAGGCGGTAGTTCACGGCCGGCCGGCCCCGCCCCTCGGACTCGAGCCAGCCCACGATCTGACCGAACGCCTCGCGGTTCCCCAGACCGTCGAAGCGCCCGCTGTTCACCATCGGCCCGTCCTCGGTGCACGGCAGCTCGCCCGGGCAGTCGATCACCCGCCGCACCTCGAGCCCGAACCTCTGGGCGAAGTCGAAGTCGCGCTCGTCGTGCGCGGGCACGGCCATGATCGCGCCGGTGCCGTACTCCATCAGCACGTAGTCGGCCACGAACATCGGGATCTCCTCGCCGTTGACCGGGTTGGTCACGGTCCGCCCCAGCGGAACGCCGGTCTTCTCGCGTGCCTCGGCTCCGCGCTCGTCGGCCGACCGCGTGAGCGCCGTCTGCACGTACTCGCGCACCTCGTCGGAGTCGTTCAGCCGCAGCACGTCCGGGTGCTCGGGGGCCATGACGAAGAAGGTCGCCCCGAACAGCGTGTCCGGCCGGGTGGTGAAGACGGGGTAGTCGGCGCCCAGCTCCTCGCAGCGGAAGACCACCTGCGCGCCCTCCGAGCGGCCGATCCAGTTGCGCTGCATCGTGACTACGTGCTCGGGCCACTCGACCGTCTCCAGGTCGTCGAGCAGCCGGTCGGCGTAGTCGGTGATCCTGAAGAACCACTGCTCGAGCTGGCGGACCTCGACCGGCGTGCCGCAGCGCTCGCACTTCCCGTCGACAACCTGCTCGTTGGCGAGCACGGTGGCGTCCTTCGGGCACCAGTTGACCCCGGCCTCGCCGCGGTAGGCCAGCCCGCGCTCCAGCATCCGCAGGAAGATCCACTGCGTCCACCTGTACACCCGCGGCTCGTGCGTGCCGAACTCGCGCGTCCAGTCGATCGACACGCCCCAGGAGCGGAACTGCCGCCGGAACTCGGCGATCGAGGCCTCGGTCGAGGCGCGCGGGTGCTGCCCGGTCCTGATCGCGTGGTTCTCGGCGGGCAGGCCGAACGCGTCGTAGCCCATCGGGTGCAGCACGCGCCGGCCGGTGCGGCGGTGGTAGTGCGCGATCGCGTCGCCGATCGAGTAGCACTTGAGGTGGCCCATGTGCGGCTCGCCGGACGGGTACGGGAGCATCTCCAGCACGTACGAGGAGTCCGCGTCCGCCCCCGGATCGCCGGGCACCTCCCAGGTGCGCTCCTCCTCCCAGACACGCTGCCACTTGGGCTCGATGCACTTCGGGTCGTACCGCTCCATGACCGGGCTGAGGTTATCGGCGGCGGGGGGCGCGGATTCCGTCGCGTGAGTCTGGGAACATCGGCCCTGCCATGGCGTCCCCGGGCCCATCCTCCAGGGCAGCGGAGCTCGCAGCCGAGCAGGTCCAAAGCATCGTCAAGGCGGCCGAGGAG
>JALZEZ010000547.1 GCA_030861775.1 Actinomycetota bacterium | reverse complement strand
CGTCGGATGCGACCTCGAGCGTGCGCGATGCGTCCTCGTAGCGAGCGGCGGCGAAGCGCCCGTCGAGCGTGTCGGCCCAGCGGTCGGCGGGCTCGAGGTAGGCGGACGGGTCGAGCGGCCCGCGGCCGTCGGCCTCGCGCTCGCCGCTCCAGCGGATCGGGCGCCCCGCGAACAGCGCTAGGCGCTCGCGCTCGGTGTGCACGTAGCCGACGCCGCCGGTCTGCTCCGGGCCGTGGACGACCCACGCCGCGGCCAGCGCGCCGGACGGCGCGTGCCAGGTCTCGACCGGCCGGCCGGGGAAGAACGGGAGCCGGTCGAGCAGCCTTCGCAGCGCCGACTCCGCCTCCGCGGGGTCCACCCTTCGCTCCGCCGACCAGCCGAGCAGGAAGAGGTTCACACGGCAATCTTGCCGGGCGATCCACGATCATTGCCGCGTGCTCGACACGCTGATGACCTCGCTGCGCTCCTTCGTGCGCGCGTTCGCGGTCGCGTCGCCGGGCGGGAGCGCCTTCGAGGAGGGCGGGATCACCGCCGGGATCGTGCCGAGGATGGCCGATCGGTCGGTGGTGAACTCGGTCGTCTACGCCGATGCCGGCGAGCTCGAGGAGCGCCTGCCCGACCTCGCGCGCGTGTACGAGGAGGCGGGCGTGCAGGCCTGGACCGTGTGGGTGCCCGAGGGCGACGAGCGGGCGGGGCCGGCGCTGGAGGCGGCCGGCCACGTGCTCGACGCGGCGCCGATGGGGATGGCGCGCGAGCTGGAGGGGGTCGAGGCCGGTGAGGTCGAGCTGGTCGAGCCGGACCTGGAGGCGCTGACCGGCGTCCTCGCCGTCAGCTACCGCTGGGACAGCATCCGCGACGCGCTCGTGGGCTGGGCGCCCGAGTACCACCCGTACGTCGCGGTGGACGGCGGCGAGCCGGCCTCCACGCTCGCGATCCACGACCACGACGGCGATGCGCACGTGACGTTCGTCGGCACGATCGACTCGGCGCGCGGTCGCGGCCTCGCGACCCGCCTGCTCAGCCGCGCGCTGGCCGACGCGCGCGATCGCGGCTGCACGACCACCACGCTCGTCGCGACCAGGATGGGCCACCCCGTGTACGCGCGGCTCGGCTACCAGGACCTGGGCCGGATCCAGATGTGGGAGCGGCGCCGACCGGCTCCCGCCGCCGAGTGACCGCGGCCCGGCTGCGCCCGCCGCCCGCACTCGCGATCCTGCTGCTGGCGGGGGTCGGGGCGCGCCTGTGGCTGATGCTCGACTACCGGCCGGCCTACCTGTCGAGCAACGACTCGGCCCGCTTCCTCCACTTCGCGCACATCGACGACGGCATGTTCGAGGACACCTTCGGGCCGACCGGCTACGCCGCGTTCCTGAAGCTGCTGCGGCTCGTGTCGGACCAGCTCGAGTTCACCGTGGCGGTGCAGCACCTGCTGGGCGTGGCGTCCGCGCTGCTGCTGTACGCGGCCGTGCGGCGGCTCGGGGCGCCGGTGTGGGCGGCGTGCGTGCCCGCCGGGGTGGTGCTGCTCTCGGGTGACCAGCTCTACATGGAGCACACGCTGCTCTCCGAGGGGCCGTTCCTGCCCTTGGTCGCCGGGGGGCTGTACGCGGCGGTGCGCGCGCTCGACGCCGAGCGGCCGCTGCGCTGGCTCGCGCTCGCGGGCGCGCTGCTCGCCTCGACGGCGCTGTTCCGCAACGTGGGGATGATCCTGCCGCCGGCGCTGGTGGTGTGGGCGGCGCTGTTCTTCTCGGGCCGGCGGCTCGTCTCCGCGGGGGTGGCCGCCGCTGCGGCGGCGGCGGTGCTGGGGATCTACGCGGGGATCGCCGCGCTCGACGGCGGCAACACCGGCTGGACCGCGACCAGCGGCTGGAACGCGTACGGGCGCTCGGCGCCGTTCGCCGACTGCGACGAGTTCGACCCGCCCCCCGGCACCGAGTCGCTCTGCGAGGACACGCCGCCGGAGCGGCGGCCCGGGTCGCTGTTCTACCTCTGGTTCGAGGGCTCGCCCGCGCGCGCGAAGTACGGCCACCCCCCGATCGGGCAGGACACGCTCGGGAAGTGGGGCCGGCGGGCGATCCTCGCGCAGCCGCTCGACTACGTCGGCATCGTGATCGACGACCTCCCGCGCTTCCTCGACCCGGAGCTGAACAAGCGCCGCTTCTCGGGCGGCGGCTACTTCCTGATGTCGCGGCGCGGGGAGGAGGCCGAGGGCAACGTGCTGTTCCAGCTCTCGCGCGACTACGACCACGCCCGCTACAGCCCGGGGTCGAGCGGCGACACGGTGGCCGACTGGCAGCGCAAGCAGCGCGTCCACGGGGTGGTGCCGGGGCTGTTCGTGGCGTTCGCGCTGATCGGCTTCGCGGTCGCGCGCGGGCCGGCGCTGCGCGGGGTGGCGCTGTTCGCGTTCGCGGGGGGCGGCCTCGTGGTCATGCC
>JALZEZ010000057.1:11660-12349 GCA_030861775.1 Actinomycetota bacterium | reverse complement strand
CTGCTGGAGGACGTCACCGGCCAGCCGTTCCCGGTCCTGGTGCGAGAACTGGTCCTTCAGCCCTGCGGCATGGAACGCAGCACCATCGACCAGCCCCTGCCCGCCGCGCGACTCCCGGAAGCGGCTATCGGCCACCGCAGCGGCGCCCGGCCCGTCTCCGGCGGCCACCACGTCTACCCGCAGATGGCCGCCGCCGGCCTCTGGACCACGCCGTCCGACCTCGCCCGCTTCGCCCACCACGTCCGCCGCGCCGCCGCCGGCGAGCCCGGCGCCGAGACCGCCCAGCGCGAGCGCAGGCACGGCTTCAAGAGCCGCTTCCGCTACCGGCACGCGGTGGAGGGCTTCTCGGCCCGCCTCTCGGCGAGCCAGGTGGCGAGGCTGAAGGCCGACCCGGAGGTCGCGGCGGTTGTGCCGGACCGGCGGGTGCACGCGGTGGAGACGCTGGCCAGCGGCGACAGCGCGCCGTTCGGTGTGCGCCGGATCGGCGCCGCCACGACCAGCACCGTGCGCGGCGCGGCCGGCGTGAACGTGGCGGTGATCGACAGCGGCGTGGACCTGGCCCATCCGGACCTCAACGTCGTCAGCGGCGTGAACTGCGTCACCCCCGGCACGGCCGCGCAGGACGACAACGGGCACGGGACCCACGTGGCCGGCACGATCGCGGCGCGCAACAACGGCAGCGGGGTCGT
>JALZEZ010000057.1:0-11650 GCA_030861775.1 Actinomycetota bacterium | reverse complement strand
GCGTGGCCGCCGGCACACGCCTCCTCTCGGTCAAGGTCCTCGACGCCGCCGGTGGCGGCACGACCTCGCAGGTCATCTGCGGCATCGACTGGGTGACGGGGACCCGGGCCGACTCGGACCCGGCCAACGACGTCCGGGTGGCGAACATGAGCCTCGGCGGCGTCGGCAGTCCGGTGAAGCCGTGCGCCGAGACCACCGATCCGGAGCACAGGGCGATCTGCCGCTCGACCGCCGCGGGGATCGTGTACGCGGTGGCCGCGGGCAACGACGGCTGGGACTTCGACTACGCCCCGGCGCCCGACACCCCGGCGGCGTACCCGGAGGTGCTCACGGTGAGCGCGATGGGCGACAGCGACGGCCGCTCCGGCGGGGCCGGCGCCGCTCCCTCCTGCCGCAGCGGCGAGGCCGACGACCGCTACGCGAGCTTCTCGAACTACGCGGCCACGAGCGCCGGCCGCGGCCACCTCCTCGCGGCGCCGGGCGTGTGCATCTCCTCCACCGCGCGCGGCGGGGGCACGACCACGATGTCCGGAACGAGCATGGCCGCGCCGCACGTGGCCGGCGCGCTCGCGCTGTGCATCGCGGACGGCACCTGCGCCGGGCTCACGGCGAGCCAGCCGGCCGGCTGGATCCAGAAGCTGGTGAGCACCACCGCGAGCTACGGCTTCGCCGGCGACCCGAGCCGCCCGGTCAGCGGCCGCCACTACGGCCACCTGACCTGGGCCGGCGCGCCGGGCACGAGCCCCGCGCCGTCGACGGTGGCGGTGTCGGCGGCGCCCGTCGGCGCCGGGCTCTTCACCGGCTCCTGGCGGAGCGGCTCCGTATCGAACCTGGCCGCCGACGACGGCTCGTACCTCCAGGTGAACTCGAACACGTCGTACACGCGGACGACCGCCTGGTACGGCCGCTTCACCGGCGTGCCGCGCACGCTGACGAACCTCAAGGTCAGCTACAAGGGCATGAACTCGCGCACCTGCTCGCAGGTCGTGTCGATCTACCGCTGGACGGACGGAGCGTGGGTCACGCTGGACTCCCGCAGCGTGGGCACCACTCAAGTGGCGCTGAACGGCCTGGCCGTCGGCGGCACGCTCTCGAGCTACGTGAGCTCGGGCGGCGAGGTCGCCGTCCAGGTCCGCTGCTCGACCACGAGCGGGACGTTCTACGCGGCCGGCAACCTGATGCGGATCGCCTACGACCGGCCGGCCTAGCCGGCCGGCGGGAACACGCGGGCGACCAGTCTGCCCGCGGGCCTGCGGGCGATCTCCGGGCGCAGGTCGTCGCGGTAGCTGAGCAGGGCCAGGTTGCTGGCGATGGCGTAGTCCGCGGCGTTGAGCTCGTCGCCGTCCAGCACGCCGGCCTCGATCCAGCCGTCGACGCGGTCGAGCTTCGCGGGGAGCCGGTCGAGCAGCTCCCGCTCGGTCTCGGGCGTCACGTCGAAGACGCGCGTGAGGAGGCGCAGGCCGCGCTTGCGGCGTCGCTCGGTGGTCCACAGCAGCGCGCCGAGCGGGCCGTCGTCGCCGCCGTTGAGGAAGCCGGTGGACCACCCCAGGCCGCCCGCGATCGCCAGCCGGCGGGCGTCCATCTGGAGCTGCTCGTCGGACCAGCGCTCGGCCTCCTCTACGGCCGCGCGGCGCTCGGGGTCGCTCGGGAGGAGCGGCGGGTCGGGCTGGATCTCGTCCAGCGCCCGTGCGATGGCCCGGTTCGTCTGGACCTTGCGGCCGTCGATCACCAGCGCCGGCACGGTCCCGCCGGGGAAGCCGCGCAGGCGCAGCAGCCGCTGCGAGCCGGTGGGGATCGTGGTCAGGTCGTAGTCGATGCCCTTGTGGTCGAGCATCAGGATCCCGGCCCGCGCCGCGTGCGACCCGCGGATCACGTAGAGCTTGGCGCGCTCGCCCATCGGTGCGGCCGACTGTACCGTTCGCTCGTGGTCGCCGAGCCGCAGGTCATGGGGGTCGTCAACGTGACGCCCGACTCGTTCTCCGACGGGGGCGAGTTCCTCGACGCGGAGGCTGCCGTGGCGCACGCCGCGCGGCTGGCCGAGGAGGGCGCTCACATCGTCGACGTGGGCGGCGAGTCCACCCGGCCGGGCGCCGACCCGGTGCCCGAGGAGGTGGAGCTCCAGCGCGTGATCCCGGTGGTCGAGCGCGCGGCGCAGACGCTCGGCCTGCGCGTGTCGATCGACACCGCCAAGCTGGCCGTGGCCGAGCAGGCGATCCAGGCCGGGGCCCGGATCGTGAACGACGTGACCGCCTTCCGCCAGGCGCCCGAGCTGGCCGGCCTGGTGGCCCAGAGCGGCGCCGGCTGCTGCCTCATGCACATGCAGGGCGAGCCGCGCACGATGCAGGCGAACCCCACCTACGACGACGTCGTCTCCGACGTGAAGGCCTTCCTCGAGGAGCGGCTGGCCTTCGCCACCGGCGAGGGCGTGCCGGAGGAGCGGGTCTGGCTCGACCCCGGCATCGGCTTCGGCAAGACGCTCGAGCACAACCTCGAGCTGCTGCGCCGCCTCGACGAGATCGTCGCCATCGGCCGCCCGGTGGTGATCGGCACCTCGCGCAAGAGCTTCCTGGGCAAGCTGACCGGGCGGCCCGAGAAGGAGCGCCTGCCGGGCACGATCGCCACGAACGTGCTGGCCTGGGAGCGCGGCGCCTCGGTGTTCCGCGTGCACGACGTGGCGGAGGTGGCGGACGCGCTGAGGGTGGCCGTTGCTACGGTCGGCGCGCCCTGATGGACGAGCACGAGCACCACGACGACGACGAGGCGGTCGAGCCGACGACCACCGTCGAGATATCCGGGCTCTCGGTGTACACGCATCACGGCGTGACGGAGGCCGAGCGCGAGATCGGCCAGCGGCTCGTGTTCGACGTCGAGCTCGAGCTCGGGGAGGCGGATGCCACCGTCACCGATCGGCTGGAGGACACGGTCGACTACGGCGAGGTCTGTGAGCAGGTCAACTTCGCCGCGCAGGAGCGCTCGTACAAGACGCTCGAACGGCTCTGCTCGGCGGTGGCCGATCGCCTGATCGAGCGCTACGGCGTCGAGACCGTCACCGTGCGCGCGGCCAAGCCGGAGCCGCCGATCGCGCTTCCCGTCGACGAGGTGGCGGTCGAGGTCTGGAAGTCCGCTTGAGGGGCTACCTCGGCCTCGGCTCGAACGTCGGCGACCGCCACTCGCACCTCCACCGGGCCTGCGACCGCCTCGAGGAGCACGGCGTCCGCGTGCTGCGGCGGTCGTCGCTCTACGAGACCGAGCCGCAGGGCGAGGTCCTCGATCAGCCGGACTTCCTCAACGCCTGCATCGAGATCGAGACCGACCTCGGCCCGGAGGAGCTGCTCGACGTGTGCAAGGTCGTGGAGCGCGAGGAGGGGCGGATGGTGGCGGGGCCGCGTCACGGCCCGCGCCCGCTGGACGTGGACCTGCTGCTGCTCGGCGACCTCGAGCACGAGTCCGAGCGGCTGACGTTGCCGCACCGCGAGGTGCTCACCCGTCGCTTCGTGGTCGAGCCGCTGCTGGAGCTCGACCCCGACCTGGCCCTGCCCGACGGGACGCGCGTCGACAGCGCGCTCGCCGCCGTGCGGGACCAGCGGGTCGAGCGGGCGCGATAATCCCGCGATGCTGCTGGCCATCGACCTCGGGAACACCCAGACCCACCTGGGCCTGTTCCGGGATGACGACCTGGTCGAGCACTGGCGCCTGGCCACGGTGCGTGAGACCACCGCCGACGAGCTCGCCACGCTGCTGGTCGACCTGCTGGCGCTGCGCGAGCTCAGGCTGGGCGCCATCGAGGGCGCGATCCTCTCGTCGGTCGTGCCCCAGCTCACGCCGGAGTACCAGCGGCTCGCCGAGAAGTACCTGATGGGGCCGCTCACCGTGGTCGGCCCGGGCCTCAAGACCGGGATGGCCATCCGCATCGAGAACCCGCACGAGCTGGGCACCGACCGGCTCGTGAACGCCGTGGCCGCCTACGAGAAGTGCGGCGGCGCGTGCATCGTGGCCGACTTCGGCACGACGATCAACTTTGACGCCGTCTCGGCCGGCGGCGACTACCTGGGCGGCGTGATCGCGCCCGGGGTCGACATCTCGCTGGAGGCGCTGCACCAGCGCACCGCCAAGCTGCCCAAGGTCGAGCTGAGCGCGCCCGAGCACGCCATCGGCCGCAACACGCTCTCGGCCGTGAAGTCCGGCGTGGTCTACGGCTTCGCCGGCAGCGTGGACGGGATCGTCTCGCGCGTGCGCGAGGAGCTGGGCGACGAGGCGACCGCCATCGCCACCGGCGGCCTCGCCCACGCGATCGTCCCCTTCTGCGACCAGATCGACGAGGTCGACGACCTGCTCACCCTGGACGGGCTACGGCTCGTCTGGGAGATGAACGCCGGCTAGAGCCGCCGCGGATCCCTGATCGGCAGCTCGACGTTGCGGTCCTTCCGCTCGCCGAGCCCCGCGTTGTCGCGGCCCTCCGGCCCGCGCGGCCCGAGACCCTGCGGGTCGTTCGCCGACAGCACGCGCGCGATCGAGGCCAGGTCGGTGTCGGTGAACACGTTCGCCGGCGTGCCGGGGGCCGGCGGGTTCACCGGTGCGGCCTGGTTGAGGATCGTGTTGAAGAGCGACAGCGTCCCGTCGCGGTTGTCCACGACCTCGATCTGGCGCGCCTGCTGCGGGAAGTCCACGTGCGACGCGGTGTTGATCTGCCAGAAGCCGCTGACGCTCCCCCTGCGGGCGAACGACTTGATCTCGTTGCGGTGGCTGTGGCCGGTCACGAACGCGATCACGTTCGGGTACTTCAGGAACAGGTCCCTGATGGTCTGCTTGCCCTTCAGCCCGCGGTGGAGCGGGGTGGACTTGCGCGGGTCGCGGTCGCAGCCGGGATCGACCTCGCCCTTGCACTCGCCCGCGTCCTCGTCCGGGTTGAGGATCGTCAGGTCCTCGAGCTTGTGGTGCGAGTAGACGACGATCAGGCGGTCCTTGTCGCGGTCCCTGACCAGCCGGCTCCCACGCCACTCGACCGACGAGTTGCGGTCGAGCTCTCGCTCGAGCCACCTGTACTGCGGGTGGTCCACGTTGCCCTGGGACCCGCCGCCCTCGGCGACGGTGTCCATCGAGACGAACCGGAACGCCTTGCGCGGGCTGAACGCGTAGTACGAGGCCAGCCCCTTCGAGCGCTTCAGCTCGGTCTTGTCCACGTAGTCGTAGCCGTGCGAGTTGTCGCCCGTGTCGTGGAGCTTCTTGTACTCGCGCTGGTCCACGTGGCGGCGGTCCTGGTCCGGCGCGACCGTCCGCGCGCCCGCGAGGATCTCCTGCTGGCGCTGGGGGTTCCTGACGATGTCGTCGAACACCTCCGCCTCGGTCTTGCCGCGGTAGACGTTCGGGTCGAAGTTGGCGCTCGGGAAGATCTTCTGGCAGCCGGTGATCAGGCCGCGCGCGAGCGGGAACGTGGCGAACACGTTGCCGGTCACGAGCCCGTCGTGGTTGCCGCGCGCCGTGTACCACGGCACCGCGCTGCCCTCGGCCTGGAACGGCTGCTGGGCGCGGTCGAGCAGGCCCGGGTAGCGCGGCCAGTCGCCGTACGCGCTGGGCGCCGGCGGCGCCGCGTCCGGGTCCCAGAACCCGGCCTTGCGCTCGGCCGGGGCGTCGGGGTAGTCGTCGTAGTCCTGGAGTCCGGTGTAGCGGCGGGCGGCCACGTCCGCGTTGATCCGGTCGATCGTCTCCTGGCTCTGGTTCGGGCACGGGTTGGTGTCGCTGATCGGCTTGCCCGTGAACGGGTCGACCATGTTGCCGTCGAGGATGTTCACGATCCACTGGACCTCGTTGAGCTGCTGGCTGTCGGCCATGTCGCCCGTGTTGATCGCGAACTGGAGCCGCGCGTTCTTGCCCGACCCGGGCTTGACCGCGCTGGTCCGGTTGGCGTTCATGTTCCGGACCATCTGGTCGAAGAGCTGGGAGCCCATCGCCTCCCACGGCCGGTTGCCGTCCTGGAGCGGCGAGCCCGCCTCGTCGAGGAAGTCGAGCCGCGCGGTGGACATCTCGTCCGCGAGCTGCGGGTCGGTGAACTGGCCGAAGAAGGCCAGCGAGCGGCGTCGCTTGGCCCGGTCGCCGCGCGGCTTGCCGAGCTTGGACTTGCGCAGCACGAACGGCTCGCCGGCCTCCGTCCGGAGGAACTGGAAGCCCTCGCCGAGCTGGATGTCGATGGTCTCCTCCAGCGTGGTCTTGCCGGCCGGGTCGGCTCCGCCCGTGGCGGGCAGGGCGAGCACGGCGGCCAGTGCGACGATCAGCGCGGCGATCGGCTTGCGAGTCATGGATCCTCTCCTCCGGGGGGTCCGCGAAGCCTAGCCGCGACTACCGTTTCCGGGATGCGCCTTGACCAACCGTGGACGCTCGCGGGCCACCGCCTGCCCAACCGGCTGGTGCTCGCGCCGCTGGCCGGGATCGGAAACTGGTTCGTGCGGCTCCAGGCCAAGCGGCACGGGGCCGGGCTCGCGTTCAGCGAGATGGTGTCGAGCTTCGGCCTCAAGTACGGCGACGAGCGCACGCTGCGCGAGTTCCTGCGCATCCACCCCGACGAGCACCCGGTGCCGATCCAGCTCTTCGGCTACGACGCCGACGTGATGCGCGAGGCCGCCGCGATCGCGGCCGAGCACGGCGCCGACGTGATCGACCTGAACATGGGCTGCCCGGTGCGCAAGGTGGTGAAGACCGGGGCGGGCGCCTCGCTGCTCGACGACCCCGACCGGGCGGTCGCGATCGCGCGCGCGGCCGGCGAGGGCAGCGGCCGGCCGGTGACCGTGAAGCTGCGCTCCGGCCAGCGGCCGGGCGAGCGCAGCGGGTTCGACCTGGCCCGGCGGCTGGTGGACGAGGCCGGCGTGGCCGCCATCGCCTTCCACCCCCGTCACGCCTCCCAGCAGCACAAGGGCGAGCCCGACTACGCCCTGGCGGCGGAGCTGGTCGAGGTCCTCGGCGCGCCCGTGATCCTCTCGGGCGGCCTGAGCGACGACGAGCGCGTGATCGCCGCCTTCGAGCGCACCGGCGCGGCCGCGGCGATGCTCGCGCGCGGGTCGCTGGGCAACCCGTGGCGCTTCGAGCGCCTGCTCGGGCTGCGCGACGGCGACCCCACGCCCGGCGAGGTGATCGCCGAGCTGCTCTGGGTGATCGACCGGGCCGAGGAGCACCTCGGCACCGAGCGCGCGGGCCGCTACCTGCGCAAGTTCTACCCCTGGTACGCGAGCACGCTGGGGCTGACGAAGCGGGAGGCCGAGCCGCTGGTCACGGCCCCCACCACGGCGGATGCCAGAGCGGCCCTGGACCGGATGTCCAGTGGCACGCGGGCGCCCGTGGCCGCCTGAGCTATCCTCTCGCGCCCTTCGGACCCAGGAGCCGTTCTCCACACATGGCCAGAGACGAAATCCTCACCCCCCAGGGCCTCGAGGACCTAAAGCAGAAGATCGAGTACCTGTCGACCGACCGGCGCCGCGAGGTGGCCGAGCGGATCAAGGAGGCTCGCGAGTTCGGCGACATCTCGGAGAACTCCGAGTACGACGACGCCAAGAACGAGCAGGCGATGCTCGAGCGCCAGATCGCCGAGCTGGAGGAGAAGCTCCGCGGCGCCCAGGTGATCGACGAGAAGGCGGTCTCCACCGACGTCGTCTCGGTCGGCTCGCTGGTCCACGTCAAGGACCAGAAGACCGACAAGTCGGTCAAGTACAAGATCGTCGGGTCCTCCGAGGCGAACCCGTCCGAGAACAAGCTCTCGAACCAGTCGCCGGTGGGCAAGGCCCTGCTCGGCAAGAAGCGCGGTGACCTCGTATCCGTGCCCGTGCCGCGCGGCCCCGCCCGCAAGCTCAAGATCACCAAGATCGAGCGCTAGGCGATCGCGCCCAGACGGGCCTCGACCCCGTCGAGCACGAGCTCGAGCCCGTGCTCGAACTCGCCCTCGCCGCCCCCCAGGCCGGCGAAGCCGACCGCGTAGGCGAGCAGCGCGCGCCAGGTCGCGGCCGCGTCCTCGGCCCCGAGTCCGGCGTCGGTGAGGATGGCCGTGGCGGCCTCCCGGACCCGGACCATCCCGTCGGTCTCGAGCGCGCGGGGGAAGCGCGTGCGCAGCCCCTCCGGGTCCTCGCCCAGCATCGCGTGCGTGTCGGCCAGCAGCCGGGTCAGGCGGGTGCGCCACGAGCCGCCGGCGGGCGCGGCGATCTCGTCGGCCGCGCTGTCGACGATCGCGTCGAGCAGCTCGTCCTTGTCGCGGAAGTGCCGGTAGAGGCTCATGGGCCAGACGTCGAGCTCGTAGCCGAGCCGGCGCATGCTCACGGCGCCGAGTCCCTCCGCGGCCGCGATCGCCCGCGCGGCCGCGAGGATGCGGTCGCGCGAAAGGCGGCCGCGGGCGGGTGGTGGCTCCTGCTTGCCGGACATTTGTGTACAGTGTAGTGTACGACGTACACAGAGGGCGGGGTGATCGCATGAGCGAGCAGGCGGCGGATTGGGTCTCGGGACGCGGGGAGGCGACCGGAGTCGGGCGGGGCGCCGTGCGGGGGCTGGCCTGGCTCGCGATCGCCGGGCAGGTCGTGTTCGTCGCGGCGTGGATCGTCGCCGGCGCCCTCGACCCCGGCTACTCCCACGCGCAGTCCGGCGTCAGCGCGCTGGGCGCGGACGACGCGGAGCACCCGTGGATCGTCAACGGCGCGATCGTGGTGCTGGGGCTGTCGATCGCCGCGCTCGGGCCGGCGCTGCTCGGGGTGCTGCCGCGGAGGCGGGCGAGCCACGTGGCCGCCGCTCTGTTCGCGCTCGCGGGGGCGGCGATGGCGCTCGCCGGGCTGTTTCCGACCGAGTGCGATCTCGGCAAGTCGGCCTGCGGCGACCGCTTCGAGGCCGGGGGGCTGTCCTGGCAGACGACCGCGCACCTCTGGACCGAGCTGGTGTTCCAGGTCGCCTTCATCGGCACGACCTTCGCGCTCGCGCGGGTGCTCTGGCCCGGGCCGATCGCCGCCACGGCCCTGTTCTCGGGGCTGGTCGGCATCGCGATCGCCGTCGCGTCGTTCGCCGTGTACCAGGCGGCCGGCGGCGACGGCGGGGGGATCGTCCAGCGCGTGGGCTGGCTGGCCACGCACGCGTGGGTGGCGATCGTCGCGATAGGGGTCCTGCACCGGAGCGCCGTCGCGCGGGCGTCGGAGCTGATCCCGGTGGGGCCGCGCGAGTTCTTCGGCCGCGCCTGGTCGGGGCGTGGCGGGTTCTGCCTCGGCGCCTTCTACGTCGCACGGCTCGCCCAGCCGATCACGTTCACGCGCGAGAGCCGCTGGATCGACGACGAGCACTGGATCGTCGAGGACATCACGAGCTTCGACAACGGCTACGCGATCCAGCGGCGCATGCACGCCGAGATGCTCGCGCCCGACCGCGCACGCGTGGTGGCCGACGACATGCCCGGCGGCGCCGAGCTGCTGCTCGAGGAGGACGGCTACCGCGTGGTGCCGGCGCGCTACCGCTACGCGTTCCCGGTCGGGCCGGTGCGGTTCACGCTGCGCTGCCGGGACGAGGTCCGGGTGTGCGAGGGCGGCGAGCTGCTGTGGACGATCCGCTTCTCGTGGCTCGGGATTCCGGCGGGGGTGCTGCGCGGCCGCGTGCGGCCGGTCTAGGTGACGGCGGGCCCGGCGCCTACGATGCCCGGGCCGTGAGCGAGCCCCGACCAGCGGACGACGCCTCCCTCGACGACCGGCGGGCCAAGCTCGCGCGGCTGCGCGAGGCGGGGGTCGAGCCGTTCCCGCACGCGTTCCCGGGCGTGGGCGCGATCGACGCCGTGCACGTCGCGCACGGCGGTCTCGAGGCCGGCGAGGAGACCGACTCCGCCTACCGCGTGGCCGGCCGGCTGGCGGCCCGGCGCGGCATGGGCAAGGTCGCGTTCCTCGACCTGGTCGACCGCTCCGGCCGCATCCAGGTCCACGCCCGCAGAGACGTGCTCGGCGAGGAGTCCTTCGAGCGGCTCGTCTCGCTCGACCTGGGCGACCTGATCGGGGTGGACGGCACGGCGTTCAGGTCGCGCCGCGGCGAGCTGTCGCTGCGGGCCGAGTCCTGGGCGCTGCTGGCCAAGTCGCTGCGCAACCCGCCGGACAAGTTCCACGGCCTCGCGGACGTGGAGACGCGCTACCGCCAGCGCGAGCTCGACCTGATCGCCAACGAGGAGACGCGCGAGCTGTTCATCCTGCGCTCGCAGGTCGTCTCGGCCATCCGCCGTTGGCTCGACGACCGCGCCTTCCTCGAGGTCGAGACGCCGGTGCTCCAGCCGCTGTACGGCGGCGCGCTCGCGCGCCCGTTCGTCACGCACCACAACGCGCTCGACCGCGACCTCTACCTGCGCATCGCCACCGAGCTGTACCTGAAGCGGCTGATCGTCGGCGGGCTCGAGCGCGTGTACGAGCTGGGCAAGGACTTCCGCAACGAGGGCATCTCGCACAAGCACAACCCCGAGTTCACGATGCTCGAGTGGTACGAGGCGTACGGCGACTACGACACCGGCGCGCAGCGGCTGGAGGAGCTCGTGTCCGAGGTCGTGGACGTGTGCGGGGCGCCGGGCGAGGGGATCGACTGGTCGCGGCCGTGGCGGCGCGTGACCCTCCAGGACGCGATCCGCGCCGAGACCGGCGTCGACGTGCTCGAGCACCGCGACACCGGCGCGCTGGTGGCGGCCGCGAGCGAGCGCGGCATCGAGCTCGACCCGGCCGAGAGCTGGCCGGCGCTCGTCGACGACCTCCTCTCCAAGCACGTGGAGCCGAAGCTCGCGGACCCGACCTTCGTCATGGACTACCCCGTGGAGCTGTCGCCGTTCGCGAAGCGCCACCGCGAGAAGGAGGGCCTGGTCGAGCGCTGGGAGTGCTTCGCCGGCGGCATCGAGATCGCGAACGCGTTCAGCGAGCTGAACGACCCCGACGACCAGCGCGCGCGCTTCGAGGAGCAGCAGCGCCTGAGCGCGGAGGGCGACGAGGAGACGCAGCCGTACGACGAGGACTACGTGCGCGCGCTCGAGCACGGGATGCCGCCGACCAGCGGGGTCGGGCTCGGCATCGACAGGCTGGTGATGTTGCTCGCCGGCAAGGGGTCGCTGCGCGAGGTGATCCTCTTCCCCGCGATGCGCAGCTGACCGTCGCGCGTCAGCGTGCTACGACGCGGAACGCGGCGTTCGCGGCGTGCGACTCGTTCCCGGCGCCGTCGACCGCCGTCGCCGTGGCGCGGTAGCGACCGGGGAGGAGCGGCCGCCTGCCGATCCTGCCGGTGAAGGCGAAGCGGTTGCGGCCCGCCGCCGCGTTGTGGCGGAGCACGCCGACGGGGACCGGGATCGTGCAGGCCGGCTTGCGCGCGAGCTTCCGCGACGGGCGCCGGCACACCCCGCCGGAGACCCGGCCCGGACGCAGGCGATTGATCTCGATCGTGACCTTGGCGGGCTCCGACAGCGAGTAGGCGAAGACCGTCCCCCGGGCCAGGTCCGGCTTCACGCGCGCGAGCGTCGTCGCGAGGCGGAAGACGTTCGGGAGCAGCCGGAACGGCTCCTCGAAGGCGGGTTCCGGCGCTGCGGCGCCCTCGCTGCCCGATCCCGGCGGGGGTCCGCCGGGCGGGGGCGGTCCGGGCGGAGGATCGCCGGGCGGCGGGTCGCCGGGCGGCGGGCCAGGTGGAGGAT
>JALZEZ010000263.1 GCA_030861775.1 Actinomycetota bacterium | reverse complement strand
AAGTAGCCGAGCGTCGCCGCCGGCACCAGCTCACCGCCGAACAGCAGGCAGCCGCTGTAGGGGCCGGCGAAGGGGAGCGTCGCGCGGGGCGGGTCGACGGCGGGGGCGTGGCCCGGCTCGGTGGTCTCGAGCCCGACGCCGGAGCCGGCGAAGACGAGCGAGGCGCCGTCCTGCCCCACCGCGATCTCGGTCCGGTTGGGGATCGACATCGTCAGGCGCCCGCCGATCGTGTTGTTGAGATCGGAGGCGACCGTCCAGCTCGTTGCGCTGGTCGCCTGGATCGTGAACGCGTAGGCGTCGGCGTCGCCGAACCTCGGCGCCGCCGGATCCGGTATCCACACGAGCGCGCTGCCCCTGAACGGCGGGTTCGGCTGCCCGAACGACGCGTCGAGGTACGCGTAGACGCCCGTCGTGAAGCGGTCCACCTCGCCGGCCGTGCCGAGCGGGGGCGCGGTCGGGGCGAGCAGGAAGTGCCCGTCGTAGCGCTCGAGACCGTCCGTCACCGAGATCGGGGCGCCCGGCGGCGACCGCCCCTCCGCGATCAGGTACGCGGCCCAGCCGGGGTCGCCCGGGCCGCGCGCCATGACGAACAGGCTCGAGCCGAGGACCCGCTCGAAGACCGGCGGCTCCGCCATCGACGCGGTCGTCCGCGCGCCGCCCGGAGCGCTATCGAGTCAGTCCCTCAGCTGGTGCTCGACAGGGGCCAGTTGGCGATTGGCAGGCCGCCGACAATGACGGGCTGCTGGCCCTTCCGCGTCAGCGTGCAGCTGAGCGCGACGCTGCCCGACGTGGTCGGGGTGGGGACGGTCAGGTGGAGGCCGCCGTCCGTGATCGTGAAGTCGCCGGCCTGGATGGTCGGGATCGAGGCGTCCGGGGACATCGGCGTGAGCGTGGTCGAGTACATCGGCGTGTTCACGTAGAAGATCTGCACGGTCGCCTGGTCGCGGTTCGCTCCGGTGACCGTGGTCCTGAAGTCGATCGACGGAACGATCCAGTAGTCGAACGTCAGGGGCGCCGCCGCGATCCGCTGCTCGACCGTCAGCTCGTCGGCTTGCTGTTCCGCTACATCCGCCATGGGTCCTCCCCCTCGAGTACTTCGTCCGGCCACGTACCCTCCGGCCCAGGCCGTCCCTATAACGACGCGAAGCTAACTCTCACGGAGTGCTGGTGCAAGGTTGATAGCTCGAATTACCTCAAACCGGTGAGCTCGGCGTAGGCCCATGTCGCTATCGCCCCGCTGAACGGCGTCTCCGTACCCTCGGTGCGGAAGCAGGCGGTCAGGAAGACCTGCCCCAGGGCGGTCGGCGCGGCGGGACTGAAGTCCAGGGTGGCCCGCGCCTCGATCGTGAACCCGTCCGCGGTCACGTCCCGCTCGAGGATCGCGTGGGGGATGATCGAGCTGAGCGTGGCGAGCGGCGTCGCGACGCGGGCGTCGTGCAGAGCGACCGAGGCGTACATCCGGTCGGGCCCGTGTACGACAGTCTCGATCGCGACCCCCGGAAGGATGTGGAACGTCAGCTTGATCGACCCGCCCGCGTGCGTCGTGGCGGGAGTCGCGGCCGGTGCCGCGCGACTCAGGTCCCGGGGGGCTTCCAGGTCGTCAGGTTCTGCTTGATCGCGTCGTAGTACTGCTGGTACGGACCGGTGTTCAGGTTCCAGAGCATCATCCCGCCTGCCTTGCCCGCCCCCAGCCCGGCCTGCCACTTGGCCACGCCCTCGACGGTCGCCAGTGTCGTGCTCTGCTGGCCGGTTCCCACCCCGACCAGTACGTTCTCGCCGCCGATGACGTCCGCGTACTGCTTCCAGAGCGCCTGCTGTCCCTGCACGTCTTCCCAGTAGGCCATCGTCGAGACCCAGTCGAGCTGATCGCCGACCGCCTTGAGCCACGGCAGGTCGAAGTCCGGCTGGTACATCACGGCGGTCAGCAGGGACTTCTCGCCGCCCTTCGCGCCGAGCTCGTCGCGCAGGGCGTTGACGACGTCCTGGAAGCTCGTCGGCGGTGGCCCGCCGTCCATGTCGAGGTCGATGCCGTCGCAGCCGAGCGCGTCCACGAGCAGGGCCTTCGCGTTGGCCGCGAACGCGCGCGCGTCGCTGATGCCGCCCCAGTCGACCGGCGGGTCCGGCGTGCCGATGAGCGAGGCCATGACCTTCGTTCCCGCCGCCTGCAGCGCCTGGATGCCGGCCGCCGTGTCGCCCCAGGAGATCTGGCTCATCCCGAAGCACACGCTCACGGAGTTCGCCGGGTAGAGGTTGTAGAAGGCGATCTTCACCACGTCGACCGGCGTGTTGGCCGGGATCTGGTCGAGGGAGAGCCCGGATCCCTTCTGGGCGTATCCGAGCCAGTACGCCTCCACGACCGGGCGCGAGAGAGCCATGGCGGGTCACATTAAGCGGGAGACGTTGCTCGCGCAAATCGCGTTGAGAGGTTGCTCGCGCTCCGGCCCCGGCCGGACTTCGTGCTCTACGGGTAAGCAACTTCTTCGGGGAGGGCTGATCAGCCGGGGCGCTCGGCGGGGCGGGGACGGGTGGCCAGCGCCCGCGCCGCCACCACGCCGCCGATGCCGCCGAACAGGTGGCCCTGCCACGAGATCCCCTCGCGCGGCACCAGCCCGCTGAGCAGGACGCTGCCCCACAGCACCCCTACGACCAGTCCCATCAGCAGCTCGAGGGCGTTGCGGTTGTAGAAGCCGCGCACGAGCAGGTAGCTCGCGTAGCCGAACACCACGCCGCTGGCCCCGATGTGGTTGGTGTTGTCCGGGCCGATCAGCCACGTGCCGAGCCCGCCCACGACCATCACGATCGCGGTCACCGCCAGCACCCGCGCGGCGCCGGCCAGCGCGATCGCGAGCCCCATGGCCAGGAACGGCACCGTGTTCGACATCAGGTGGTCCATCCCGCCGTGCAGGAACGGCGAGGTGACGATGCCCACCAGCCCGTCGGGCTCGCGCGGCTGGATGCCGTAGTCGTCGAGATCGCTGCCGACGGTGCGGTCGACGATCTCGAGCACCCACATGACCGCCGCCATTCCGAGCACGAGCTGGAAGCCCGCGCGGCGCTCGCTGCGAGGGCTCTCCGCGGCGGTGGTCACGCCCGCAGTATCGCGGGCCGGTCGGCCGGGCCGCTACAGGGGCATCTTGCCGCGTGCGCGGCGGCCGGCCGAAGCGCTCTTGTTGGTCGCGCGGCGCGAGCTGCCGAACGGCTTCTGGAGCCAGCGACCGAGGAACCCGGGCGCGGTGCCCGCGGCGCGCTGGCCGATGCCGAGCGTGCCGTCGACACCGCGCTGCGGGTGGCTGGACAGCTTCGGGAGCAGGAACGCGAGCAGCAGCAGTACGACACAGACTCCGGCGATCACAGCGATCGTCATGTGAACTCTCCTCCGTGAGAAATGGGGTACGCCTGCCCCGGTGGTACCCGGAGCGGGGCGCGGCTAGGCGCCTGCCGGCCGCGGCGGCAGCGCGATCGGCGGCCCCGGCGCCTCGACCTGCCCCCGCGTGGCCGCGCTGCGCGACCACTTCGAGATCGCCGTGTACGGCGCCATCGGCTGGCCGTTCGGCAGCACGATGCTCATGTCGAAGTAGCTGCCGACGTAGCGCCGCGGCGGGCGCACCAGCAGGTACTGGGTCATCTGCCGCACCATCGGGTTGCGCTGGGCGATCTGGTACGAGCGGCGCAGGTACGACGCCCGCCGCGCGTCCGGGTGGCTGTTGCGCCCCGCGCCGAAGTAGCCGAACTCGGTGATGAACACCGGCACCGCCCGCTTGCGCGGCGTGGCCAGCGCCCGCAGGCGGCCGAGCTCGGTGAGCGTGGAGGTGAGCCGGCCGAGCGTCCCGATCGTGACGTTGTCGTCGCCCGGGTAGATCCGCTCGGGCGGGCCGCGGTACTCGTACGGATGGTGGGCGAGCCCGTCGGCGCGCAGCGCCGGGCAGGACCGGCGCTTGCGCATCCGGTAGCCGCGGAAGCCGGGGCGGCCCCTGACCGCCGTCGTGCAGGTCAGCTCGCGCAGGAACCGCAGGGGCGCGCTCGAGCGCGAGCCGTTCTTGTACGGCACGAGCTCGCCGATCAGCACCTCGGCGCCCGGGGCCCCGCGCGTCACGGCCTTGTAGCCCTCGAGGTACAGCGCGCGGTACTGCGCCGCCGCCGTCCGCTGCGGGGTGAGCCAGCCGACGTGGTTCGGCTCGTTCCAGATCGCGAAGCGGTCCACCCGGCCCTTGAAGTGCTCGACCGCGGTGCGCACGAAGCGCCCGAACAGCCGCGGGTTGGGGCGCTCGACGCCCACCTTGCGGTCGCCGGTGGCCCAGGCGGGCGCGGGCGGGATGAAGTTGATCTGGAGCCGGATGCCGTAGGCCGCGGCGGCGTCGATCAGGTCGTCGTAGCGGGAGAAGTCGTAGACCAGCGGGCTCGGCATTCTGCGCTCCTTGGCCTGTGCGCCGAGGATCGCGGCCCAGCCGAGGCTCACCCGCAGGCGGGTCACGCCCATCTCGCGCGTCTGGCCGAGGGCCCGGTCGCGCTCGTAGTAGTCCTGCTGGAGGAAGACCGGGTCGTCCTGGAGCGCGATCTCCATGCCCGGCGCGGCCGAAGCGGGGGCGGCGGAGCCGAGCGCGGCCGCCGAGGCGAGCGCCGCGGCGAGGGCGAGCAGGCGCGTGCGAGCGGCGCGCCTCACCGCGATCTGCTCCGCTTCCTCGGGTTGGCCACCTTCACCTGCATCTTCACGATCGACTGGTTCCCGGCCCGGTCGCGCACCACTATCCGTACGCGGTATCTGCCCTTCTTCCTGTAGATGTGACGAACCTCGCGCGTGCCGCTGGCGCGCGTGCGGTCGCCGAACGATGCGGTCATGCGGGCCATGCCGGAGGTGCGGATGTCGAGCGGCGGCGCGCCCGGGGCCGGCTCCGGGGGGTTGTCCTCCGCCACGAACCGGAGCGACTGGCCGGCCCGGAGGGTCCCCGTGGTGAGCAGGTGGGCGATCGGCGGCGTGGTGTCGATGTTCAGCCGCCGCGCGAGGCCCGGGGTCTCCTGCGCGCGGCGGTCGATCGTGACGATCCGCCAGGTGTGCGACCCGTCGGGCAGGTCAACCGGCACGTCGAGCACGTTCGAGGCCTGGGTGGACACCGGGAAGCCGTTGATCTCGATGCGGTAGGTGGCCGGGCCCCACAGCTCGGTGGCGTTGCCCCAGGTCAGGCGCGGGCGGCGCTCGCTGCGCCATGCCTGCGTGGCGGTCGAGGGCGTGACGGCCCGCAGCGGCCGGTCCCAGTGCGCGGCCACGAGGCGCCGGTCGGCCGCCCCGCCCTGGACGAACGCGATCGCCACGTCGCCGAGGCGGTCGGCCGAGGCGTCGATCCCGAGCGCCGGCTGGGCCGGGCCGAAGTCGCCGTTCGCCAGCGGGAACTCGCCCTCGAGCACGT
>JALZEZ010000262.1 GCA_030861775.1 Actinomycetota bacterium | reverse complement strand
GAACCGGGCCGTCGATCGGCTGCGGACGGCGCACGGCGTGGGGGAGAGGGGGCTGTGGATCGTGCCGGCGCTGGAGCGCGACCCCGAGCGCGGGCTGGCCGGCCTCGACCCGTACGCGGGGGCGGCGATCTTCAGCGGGCTCACGCTGGCGTGGCTCGAGGCGGCGCTGGAGGAGGCCGCGCGCGTACGCCGCCCCGCAGGGCACCTCGCCGCGGATGCCGTCGGAGAGCGACTCCTCGGCCGGTCCGACGACTCGTTCGTCACGGTCCGCCTCGAGGGGCTGTGGTTCGCGGTGCGCCAGTCGCGCGACATGCAGCGGAGGCTCGACGACCTGCGCACGGACTTCGGCCTGGTGGCGCTGAAGCTCCGCTCGGGCGGGCGCTGGCGCGACGTGATCCCGAACGGCCCGCGCGTGGAGTCCGCCGACCGGCGGGCGGCCGACAGCGTGGGGCCGCGGCTGCGGCCGGGAGGCGGGGACGTCGTCGGCGTGCCGCTGGGGGAGCGGATCGCGGCGCGCTACGGGGCGGTCACCGTGACCGGCGGCTGGCGGATGCCGGACCGCACGACGGTTCGGCGCGGGACCGCGTTCAGGTTCGAGTCGGCCGGGTGCGGCGTGCGGCTGCACTTCACGGTGCCGGCGGGCGACGCGGTCGAGTACGACGTGCTCGCGGCCACCGATCCCGAGCGCGTGCGCGTGGACGGCTCGACGATCTCCGACGGGACGCAGGCCGTCACGTTCAGCGAGGTCCCGGCGGACGTGCGGACGATCGGGGGCTACTCGTCCGGCTCGCACCCCGTGATCACGCGCGCGCGGGCCACCTTCGCCGCGGGGGCGGCGCGCAGGCTGGAGATCACGACCTGCGCTACTCCAGCGGGTTGAAGACCAGGCCGGTCGGGATCTTCGGGTAGAAGAAGGTCGACTTCGGCGGCATCGACTCGCCCGCCTCGGCCACCTCCTGCACCAGCTCGACCGGCGTGGCGCTCATGAAGAACGCGGCCTCGACCGAGCCGGACTCGACGGCCTCGACGGCGTGATCGGTCCGCTTGGCGTAGGCGAGGCCGTCCTGGCGGGCGATGTCGTCCTCGCTCATGCCGAGCGCGCCGCGGAGGAGGAGTGCCTCGAGCAGGGCGGTGTCGAGGCGGCGGTAGGGCTCGGGCTTGTCGCCCTGGGCGCGCTCGGCGATCGCCGGATCCTTGAGCGTCAGGCGCAGCGGGCGGCGGTGGTGGCGGTCGTAGTAGCCGAAGGCGATCCGGTCGCCGCCGCCGGGGGGCTCGAGCTCGTCGCGCTCGACCGGCTGGGCGTCGAAGTCGCGCTCGACCGCGGCGCGCAGGGCCTCGCGGCGGTCGTCGCTCAGGTCCGTGAGCAGGCGGTGGGTGGGGAGGACGGTCAGCCCGGGGTCGGACATCGCGCACAGGCACATGAGCGTGTAGCGGTGCTCGCCCTCGCCGCCGACCTCCTCGGCGTACACGCGGGCGGTCTCGTAGCGGTGGTGGCCGTCGGCGATCAGGAGCTCGGCGCCGGCGAGGGCCTCCTGGACGGCCGCGATCCTCTCCCGGTCCCCGCAGCGCCAGACGCGCGTGACTGCGCCGCCCTGGTCGGTGTAGGAGCCGAACGGCTCGCCGAGGTCGCCGAAGTCCACGGGCTCGCCGGCGTGGAGGCTGAAGATGGGGGAGAGGTTCGCGCGCGTGGCGCGGGTCAGCCGGAGGCGGTCCTCCTTGGGGCCCGGCTGGGTGCGCTCGTGGGGCCGGATGCGGCCCGGCCCGTACTCCTCGACCCGGACGCGGCAGAGGAAGCCGCCGCGGACGTGGCTGTTGCCGTAGGGGTCGGTGAACTCCTGCTCGATCGGCCAGAGGGCGGGCTCGCGCTCGGCGACGATCACGCCCTGCTGGCGCCAGGCCTCGAAGGTGGTCTGGGCGTGGAGGTAGGGGTCGTCGCCGTTCCCGTGCGGGAGGTCGATCTCGACGACGTTGAAGGGGCTCTTCGCGCAGAGCTCGGCGCGCAGCGCTTCGTCGATGACGTCGTACGGCGGGGCCGCGACGGCGTCGAGCGACCCGACGGAGCGGAGGTCGTACCGGAGTGAGTGGAGGGGCTGGACGTCGGCCAGGGCGGGCAGGCTAGCGAGCCCGCCGGATCAGCCGCGCGTGCCGAAGTCCGTGGCGTAGGTGGCGCCGTCGTCGTACGAGCGGCTGGGGGTGCCGCGGGAGATGCCGACGCCGATCTCGCGGAAGCCGCGCTGGAGGATGTTGGCCCGGTGGCCGGGGCTGTGCATCCAGGCGTCGACGATCTCGGCCGGGGTGGAGAGGACGCCGGAGCCCCAGGCGATGTTCTCGCCGAGGCGCCAGCTCCGCGCGCCGCGCAGGTAGTTGGCGGAGCGGATGCGGCCGACGAAGTTGCCGTGCTCGAAGAAGTCGCGGGCGGCCATGGAGCGCGCGTGGCGACGCGAGGCCAGGTCGAGGCGCGGGTTGCGGCGCAGCTTGCGGATGTTGCGCGAGGTGCGCTCGCGGTTGACCAGGCAGAAGGTCGCCCGCTCGGCCGTGGCGAGCGAGACGGCGGTCGGCTCCTCGTTCGCGCCGGGGCAGGCCGAGGCGGTCGCCGGCACGGCGAGGGCGAGGATCGCGGCGACGACGGGCGCGACGCGCAGGTTGCGAAGGGTTCGGGACATAGCGGCGTTGAAGGGCGGCGGCTCCCCTCCATGGGAACTGCCTGTGCCAGTTAGTTCGGCCGGGTGGCGCCGTCCCTGAACCCCCGTCCAGGGGATCTGGACACCGCCTGGACAACGCCTCCGACGCCGCTCGTCCGTCCGGCTCCGGCACGAACATCTGTTCGATGTGACTCATCCTACGTTCCTCCGCGAGAAGGCTCGGACGCTGCGGATCGCGCAAGGGCTGACCATCGACGAGCTCGCGGAGCGCCTCGCGCTCTCGCGATCGACGATCTACTGCTGGGTGCGAGACCTCCCGGTCCCGCGCTCTGTGTCCGGCGTCGAGCGGTCCGAAGCCGCTCGACGCAAGGGCAACAGATCCATGTGTGCCAAGTACCGCCGGCTTCGAGAGGCGGCGTATGAGGAGGGGCGTCGGACTTTCGAGAGCCTCGCGACGGGCGATCCGACCTTCAGGGACTTCGTCTGTCTGTATATCGCGGAGGGCCACAAGCGCGACCGAAACCGCGTATCACTCGCTAACTCGGACCCGCGCGTGATCAAAGTCGCGAATCGCTGGATAAAGCGGTTTGCCAAGCATCCAGTCCACTACGCGCTTCAGTACCACGCGGATCAGGACCTCGACGGCCTGACCGGATTCTGCGCCCACGAACTCGAGATCGAGCCGACAGCGATCCGACTTCAGCGCAAGTCGAACAGCAACCAGCTCAGCGGACGCGTCTGGCGCTCACGACATGGAGTGCTGACGGTCGGTGCCAATGACACGGCACTCCGCGCACGGCTAGAGGGTTGGATGCACTGCCTTCGCGACGCTTGGACCTAGACTCCGCGGCACGGGGCGTAGCGAAGCCTGGTATCGCGCGTGCTTTGGGGGCACGAGATCACCGGTTCAAATCCGGTCGCCCCGACTTTCCAGGCAAGCACTCATAGCGACCTGCGGGCCCGGTCCTGCGGGACCGGTCTGCTACAGAGTCATTCGTATGTCGGACTCGTCCGATCTCGCGGGCGTCAAGTGGCGCATCTGGGAGCAGGCCTGGTCTCAGTCGCGACATCTCGAAACGATGCGCGGGCAGTACCTCGGGTTCTTCTTCACGGTCCTGATTGGCGTAACTGTCGTGGCCGCGAACGAGATCGCTGATGACGCGCTCAGGACCCCGAGCTCACTTGTGGTCTTCTCAGCCTTAGGACTAGGACTTGACCTGCTCGCGACATTGCTCCTCGTGGCCGTCTCCCGCATCGGTGCGGTGCTCCGGCACTACGGAGCCATCCTGTCGGCGATCCAAACGGAGGCTCGAAGCAGCCTGGATCCATCGAAGGTGCCGGACTGGCTCGAGTTCCCGACCGAATCATCGGGAGGGGGTCTCGCACGACGACTACGCTCGACTCAAGGTGCCGCTGAGACCGTCCTCCAGTCGGCCGTGCTCACGTTTTCGGCTTCCCTCCTCGCACCGGCTGTTCGCTCACTTACGCTCGGCGGCATCCCACCCGCCACCGTCGCTCTCTGTGGTGGCTCTCTGCTGTTCGGCGTAGGGCTGTGTGCTTTCTGCTGGTGGGCACTTCGGGCACCGCCCACAGCCAGCCAGTAAGACGAAGCTAACGACTATGACGCCTGCTGCGAATGGAGCCCTCGGTGTCGCGAAGACAACGCTCGTCGGGATCGAGGTCGACTTCTCCTGGCCACTCGATTAGTCCGAGTCTCCGGTTCACGCGGACCTGCTCGAAGACCTCCCGATCGCCGTATCGGACATCGCCAGCGAGCCAGGCAGAATCCCCCGCGTGCCACCGCGCCACCGCCTGTCGCCGGATGCCCAGCGAGGGCGAACGGCGTGACGCGCGGGACGCACGCCGCGACGCTGCGAAGAGAACGCGGCGACCCGGCGATCGCCTACGACGTCACCGGCCAGGGGCCGGCGGTCGTCTTCGTGCACGGCATCACGTCCTTCCGGCAGACGTGGGATCCGGTGACCGACCTGCTGGCCCACGACTTCACCTGCGTGCGCGTGGACCTGCGCGGCCACGGCGAGTCGTCCGCTGCTGCGGAGTACTCGCTCCCGCTGATGGTCGGCGACGTGCGGGCGGTGGTCGAGGAGCTGGGGCTCGGCGGTCCGGCGGTCGTCGGGCACTCGCTCGGCGCGACGGTCGCCGGCCTCTATGCCGCCGCGCACGGGGCGCGCGCCGTCGTCTGCGTCGACCAGTCGCTGCGGTTCGGTGACTTCGCGTCGCTCGTCCAGCCGTACGCGGACGCGCTGCGAAGCGAGCGGACGATGGAGGCGCTGGTGGAGATCGAGCACCGGCTCGGCCTGGGGCCCTACCCCGGGATCGACGACCTCGAGCGCCGCGTGCGGGCGTTCCCGCGCGAGATCGTTCTCAGCCTCTGGGACCAGCTCCTCACGACGCCGCCCGAGCGGTTGACGGCGGTCGCCGAGGCTATCCTGCCCCGGATCGAGGCGCCGCTGCTCTCGCTGCACGGCTCGCCGCCGCCGCCGGACTACGAGGCCTGGCTGACGGGCCTCGTGCCGCACTCGTCGGTGGAGGTCTGGCCCGGGAGCGGCCACATGCTCCACCTCGTCGCCCGGAGCGGTTCGCGGCCCGCGTCCGGCCGCTGCTCGCGGACCCGTATCGTGCCGGCCGTGACCGGGACTGACACCTCCGCGCTGCGCGGCAGGCGCGTCTTCATCACCGGCGGAGGCCGCGGCATCGGCGCGGCGCTCGCGCGCCGGCTGCACGAGCGCGGTGCCCGCGT